>JAPLMO010000364.1 GCA_026386995.1 Planctomycetota bacterium
CGGCGGGCGTGAAGGAGTACATCCCGACGGGCGGAAGGGGGATATATCTGTACCCGGTGGCCGGTCGCCACACATAGCCGGTCGTCCAGGTCATGCCGACGACTTCGCTCTTGTTGTTGATATCCACGGGACGGAAGTAGATGGTGTTCCAGTTGGGGTAGGGCGCTGGGAGGGCGGTGTACTCGTAGCGGATTCCGGTGCCCCCGGTCACAGACCCTGCCAGGCATAGGACGGACCACAATAGCAGACCGACCCGCAGTGCGGCACTCCTGGTTCCTGTAGCCACGTCAGGCCCTCCTCGTCTGGATCCGCAGTCGCACACCAAGTGTAGGCAGGCGCCTCGTGCCAAGGGATGCCTACCCGAACAGAAAGACCAAGAGCAGTAGACCCCAAGAACAAAAAGAGCGGTCTCCGGCACTCCCCCGGAAATCGCCCGACGTTACAGATTCGGATTGTCTTTGCTCTAAGACGGGCTCTGCCGCAAACCCCCGTAAGCAGCCTGCCCGGCTACCACAGCAAGGGCACTATACACCAGAAAACCCGCAAATGCAAATTTTTCCCGCCTGGCATGGTACTGCGTCAGTTATAGGGGATGTGGCACGGCTGGCTTGTCCAGCCGTGGCGAAGATT
The DNA here is from genome assembly GCA_026386995.1 of Planctomycetota bacterium. The sequence continues at coordinate 631 of JAPLMO010000364.1, forward strand.
CGCGACGCTCCCCACGGCTGGGCAAGCCAGCCGTGCCACATCAGCCACCGAGACTAACGCACTACCTGGCATGCGTTCACGCCCTTGCGCGGCGGTTCAGGAGACCCGCCGCGCACAATGCTCAAGTAGCGCCGTCATAACAAGGCGATGCGTCCGCGAGTGGCGCGGTTACAGGACCTTCAGCGCCAGGAGCGTCACGTCGTCGGCCCTGGGGGCGAGGCCCGTGAAGCGCCGGATGTCCCACTGGATTTCCTCGATGGCCAGCTGTGCGCCGTGGGCGGCGTTGCGCAGGATGGAATCCAGGAGCCGCTGCCGGCCGAACCGTTCGCCATTGAAGTTGGTGGCGTCGAACGCCCCGTCCGAAAAGACAACCATCATGTCGCCGCTCGCGAGATCGACGGCCTCGAACGGGTACGTGGCCTGCGGCGAGACGCCCAGCAGCGGCCCGCCGACCGTCAGCCTCTGGATCTTGCCCTGGCGCACCAGGACCGGCGGTTCGTGTCCGGCGGTGCAGTACGTGAGGCGATGGGCGCCGGAGTCAAGGACGCCGTAGAAGAGCGTGACGAACTCCGATGCCTCGGTGTCCTCTGCCAGGCCGCGGTTGAGGCGGCCCAGGATGTTGCCGAGGGCGTAGATGTGCTCCGTTTGTGCCCTGAGGGCCGCCCGCACGCTGGCCATAAGAATAGCCGCCGGCACGCCCTTGCCGGCCACGTCGCCGACGGCGATGCCCCAGTTGCCCCCCGGCAGTTCGATCCAATCGTGGAAGTCGCCGCCCACCATGGCCGATGGCACGGTAAGACCGTAGCACTCGTAGCCCTTGATCTCGGGGGCGCGGGCCGGCAGCAGGCGTTTCTGGACGGCGGCGGCCATGGCCAGTTCGCGTTGCTGCTGCCGCGCCGCCACGACTTCTTCCACCAGCCGCGCACTGTGGATGGTCATTGCCGCCTGGTCGGCCACGGCGCGGAAAAGGCGCACTTCCTCCGGCTCGAACTGGTGTGGCTCGCCGGTGTAGATGTGGAGCGTGCCGAGGGGTTTGCCCTTGGCCACGAGGCCGACGGCAAGGCTTGAGACGAGGCCCTCGCAGGCGGCCTCCTCGCGGTACCGCACCTGGGGGTTGGTGCGCATGTCGTCGATGGTGATGATGTCGCCCCTGAGGGCGGCCTGGTCGTTGGGGTTCTCGACCGTGAGCACCGGGCCCTTCCGCAGGTACGAGGGCGAAAGGCCGCACGCCGCCTTCATCTCCAGTTCGCCGCTCGTCTCGTTCAGCAGGCGCAGGCTGCACGCCTTGACGTGCATGACCTGGGCCATCGTACGGACGATGTTGTCGAGGCTTACGCTAAGGTCGAGCGACGAGGACAACAGGCGGCTGGTCTCCGAGAGGAACGAGAGTTCGTCGATGTGCTCGCGCAACAGGGCCTGTTGGTAGCAGAGGCGCGTCAGCGTGCTGGCGAGCAACTGGAGGAACGACACCGCCGCGCGCATCTGGGGCTCGGAGAAGTCGGGCAGTTCGGCCGCGGCCTTCGCGAGGTCCTCTTCGCTCGCGTGGTGCAGGCGAGCGAGTTCCGCGATCTGCTCCCGCGACAGGGGCCGTTCCGGCAGGTCGCCCAGGACGACGGTCCCGAGGACGCGGTCCTCCAGGCGGATCGTGGCGGCGTACTGCGTCAGGCCCGCGTGGCAGACGTACTTGACGGGGATGTCGCGGCCCTCGGCGGCCGCCGCCGCGGCAGCCGCGTAGTTTGACATGCGGCAGGCCTCGTTGTGGTGCAGCGGCCCGCCCAGGATGTCGCAGAATCGGTGCGAGCAACTTGGCTTCGTGACGAGGCGGCCCTCGGCGTCGCGGATGCTGGCCGCCGCATGGGCCAGTTGCGAGAAGCCGTCCTGGATGGCCTGGAGCGTTTCGACGTCAATCAGGTCCGTCAGGCGCAGGCGCCGCGGCGCCGGCCGCGAGGCCGGCAAGGCCACGGGCACGGTGGCGGGGCCGGACGGGCCGGCCTGCGCTTGCGCAGCGGGCGGTATGGGAGGATTGCGATCGTCGCTCATGGGATGGCCAGCATCTTTTCAATCGCTCGCCGCGCCGCCGAGGCCACGTCTTCGGGAACCGTCACGGGATAAACGAGGTCCTCCAGTGACCAGAGGACTTTCTCGAGCGTGTTCAATTTCATGTTCGGGCAATCCGCCAGCCGGGTCACCTCGACGATGGTCTTGTCGGGGCTGCGACGGCGGAGGGTGTGGCAAACTCCCAGTTCGGTGGCGATGATGAACGTCCGCTTCGGCGATTCCGAGACACGCCGGATAATCTGGCTGGTGGAGCCGACGAAGTCCGCCAACTCGCGGACCGGGCGGGTGCATTCCGGGTGCGCGAGGACCTCGGCGTCGGGATGCTCGCGCCGCCGCGCCTCGATGTGCTCAGGCATGATGCGGTGATGCGTCGGGCAGAAGCCCGGCCAGAGTATGAGGTTGGTGCGGCCGGTCTTCTCGGCGACATACTCGCCTAGCGACTCGTCGGGCACGAAGAGGATGGGGCGCTCGCGCGGTATCGACTCGACGACCGCCGCCGCGTTGGCGCTCGTGCAGCAGATGTCGCTCATCGCCTTGACGGCCGCGGAGGAATTTACGTAGGCGACGACGACCGCGTCGGGGCGCCTGGCCTTGGCGTCGGCGAGTTCCTTCGGGGTGACCATGTCGGCCATCGGGCATCCGGCGTGCGGGTCGGGCTCCAGGACCGTGCGGCCGGGGTTCAACAGTTTGGCGGTCTCGGCCATGAAGTGAACGCCGCAGACGACGATTGTTTCGGCCTGGGCCTTGGCGGCCGCGCGGGCCATGGCCAGACTGTCGCCGACGAAATCGGCGACGTCCTGGACCTCGGGCAACTGGTAGTTGTGCGCCAGGATGCAGGCGCGCCGCTCCTGGCGCAGGCGGTTTATGCGCCCGACGAGTTCCGTTGCGGCAGGCCGCTGGAGCGAGGTCATCTTGCGCTTCCGTTCCTCATGCCGGCGCACCGAGCGCCGGAGAACACGACATTATAGGCCGGGTCCTCCGCGGCCTCAACGTGAAAAGGCGGCAGTGTGTACTGCGTTACTTACGAGGGGGTGTGGCACGGCTGGCTTGTCCAGCCGTGGTGGAAGGCCCGCGAGGTTCCCCACGGCTGGGCAAGCCAGCCGTGCCACATCACCCGCCAAGACTGACGCAATACGGCAGTGTGTAGTGCGTCAGTCTCGGTGGCTGATGTGGCACGGCTGGCTTGTCCAGCCGTGGGTAGCGCCGCAGACCTTCCGCCACGGCTGGACAAGCCAGCCGTGCCACAGCCGATAGGGTAGGCGCACGAGGTAACATGTAGGCCGTTCCTCCGTGGGCATATACGATAT
>JAPLMO010000043.1 GCA_026386995.1 Planctomycetota bacterium
CTCATCCGGGGCGACCGCCAGTTTCGCGCGTTGGACTTGCCGCTCGGCCTGCAACTCGGTCCCGAGCCTTGCGAGAACCGCCACCGTCTTCCGCAGCGCCGACACCGTTCGCTTCAACCGGCGAACGTCTCGCGCAAGCGGCAGGCAGGTCGCTCGCACCTGCTTCTTGGCAAGCCGCACGATCTCGGACTTGAGCGTCTGTTCCATCTTGCCCATGAGATTCTCCTTTGTGCCAGTGATGCCGTTGAAGGCTGGCCCATCGTATCAAGACGCCGCGGTCGCGCCAAGACAACCCGTCGGACTTTGCTGAAGATGCATGGCGCCGGGAAGAAGAGGACAGAGCACGGAGTCAGTTACTCGCGTCCTTCCTGGTGCGCCGTACCGCGCCACGCGAACGCCAAGTCCGACGGAAACTTTGCTTCTCACCCTTTCGCACAGCCTAACGAAAGGCGAAGTAGTGCGTCAGTCTCGGTGGCCGATGTGGCACGGCTGGCTTGCCCAGCCGTGGGGAGCGTCGCGAATCTTCGCCACGGCTGGACAAGCCAGCCGTGCCACATCCCCTATAACTGACGCAGTACAAGGCGAACGCAATTTCGGTGGACCAGTACACGGGGGGCGTACGACGTACGTCGCGCGCCCGAGGGCGAACCTGCCACGCGGGGTCCGCGGAGGGCTGTTACTTGCCCGCCGGGGCTGCGCCCTTGGCGAACGCCCTTGCCGCGCGGGCCTTCAGGAACTTGTTCAGATCGTAGCGGTACACGTCTTCCATGACCACCAGCCGCCAGCGGTCGACCTCAACGCCCTTATCGAACAAGATCACCGTCGGGATGTAGACGATGTCGTACCGCTTTTTGATCTCGGGAGATGGCACGTCGAAATAGCGCGTCATGGCCATGAACCGCGCGACCTTGATGCGGCCCCAGTACTCTCTTGCCAGGTCATCCATGACCGGGTCTAGCGGCGCGCAGGCGGGTCAGCCAGCCTTGTAAAAGTTGACCAGAACCGGCTGCTGGGACTGGAGGACCACACTGTTGAACTGTCCCGGGCCGACCTCCACGACCCGGCTCACGCCGTCGTTCGTGACGCAGCCTGCGGCCAGGATGGGTACAAGCGCGCAGCCGATGAGCCAGAGCGTGGCGGACCGTGGAACGCGTGTTGCGGTGGCAGGCGCACACTCGCGCGCGGCCGGCCGCTGCGGCGGCACCGGCACGAAGAGGTCGCTCATGGCACGCCCACTTGCTCGCATTCCCAGGGGGCCCTCATCGCTGCTGCCGCCTCATGGCAAGACATGGCCTTCGCGCCAGAATCCGTCATCTGGTTGTCGCAAATAACGCAAAGGGACGGTACCCATTTTTGCCGTGCCCAAGGCGTGTCGGGCCTTTTCCCCTTGCCGCGCCGCGCGGCCTGCCAGGGCAAGGTAACGTGCCAAGGCAGGCGCGCCAATATTTTACCGGCGGCGAGGGGCGGAGCGACGGAAGTTTCAGAGCCTGCCCGCCTCTGGCGGGTTTCAATTTCCGCATGAATGCCGGTCCCCACCGGCGAGAAGCGTGCCCCCGACTCTGCCAAAATGGCGGGCGGATCTTCGACTTACGGTCGGGGCTCGAACCGCCCGCCGTTGCCGTTTCTCGCCCAATCCTTCCGCCGCGTCCTCCCCGTTCTCAGTGTTGAAAGTTGTTGCCTTTGTCTAGTTTTTCACTCTGCATTCTACACTCTGCATTCTGCACTTCAGGGCCTCCCGACCCCCCCCAAAAAAAGGGGACACCTATGACGCCTGTGAAAGATTTCACGAACGTAAGTGTTTTTGCAAAAGTGGCACTTACGTCAAATGGGACCCCTCAAAAACCGCTCCAGAAGGCTCAAAACACTATCAAGTTCCGATCAAAAACAGTAAAAAGCGATCAAAAAGGCTCAAGTTTCGTCTTACCCATCTTGACATTTTGACGCGCCACCCCCTCTGGCGCTAGCGCCAAGGCCGTTTTTGCCTTTTCGGACCCCCCAAAAGGGGGTGCGCCGCTCTAATAATTGACGTAAGTGTTTCTGCAAAAATGCGACTTACGTCAACTGCCAAAACGGCAGGAACCAAAAAGCACCAACAACCCCGCGGCACATTTAGCCGGCAACTTCGCCCAGGCGAATCTTCGACTTGGTCGCCGCGCTCCGTCGGGAATCGACTCGGCTGCCGCGCTAGAAAGGTTTCTTGGACGACTTCTTGGGCTGGGGCGCGGCCGGGGACTTGGCGGCAGGCTTGGGGGGTTCCTTGGGCTTCTTGCCGACCAGGGTAAGGAGCCACTCGCCGTAGCGGTTCATCAGACCCTGGGCCACGACGATGTCCTCGGTGCACTTGATGACCTGGCTGCTGAGGACGTACACCCCGCCCGGCGTGCCCGGCATGGGCTCCATGGTGGCCTGGAAATCCAGGTGAATGTGCTCTTTGTCGCTGAGCGAACGCACGGCGGCCTGGCCGGCGGTGGCGCACCAGAGGTGGTCGCGGCTGTTGGTGCGGACCCAGCGGTAGGCGGGCACGTTGTCTTCCTTCACCCATCCGTAGCGGGTCCGCTCGGGCAACTCCAGGAACACCAGTTCGAAGTCGGGGTCGGCCTCGCCGACGGGTGCGGCGGTGCGGCGGAAAAGCATGATCTGCACCTTCTCGCCGCGCGCCAACTGGAAGATGGCCAGGTCGTAGTTGACGGTCTCGTCCGGCCCGCCCGTGACGTATCGGATAGAGGCCGTCGGCGCCCCGCCGCAACCGGCCGCCGCCACGAGTGCAATAGCCGCCCCGAGCGTCAGTAACCGCCGCCCTCGCCCGCTCATACGCATTCCTTTCGCGCGCTGAATCGCCCTATAATCGCCGGTTCGCGGGCGAGGTCAAGAGCAATTCCGGGGCAACGCCGAGAAAGCGTTGACGCTGCCCTGCCCGGCCACTACGATGCCGCAGAAGATCGTACGCCGCTGGGGCAGGTCGTTTACGATTCGGTTGCCGGCCGCCCGTCTTGACGGGCGCGATTCGGGGTCTGAGAGATGGCCGATCCTCAAGGCGACACGCTGCTGGTGCGGTGCAAGTGCGGCAACCCGATGCGGGTGTCGCGCCAGTTCGTCGGCCGCGAGATGACCTGCTACGCCTGCGGAAAGACGTTCGTCGTCGGTGGCGTCCGGCCGCAGCCCCAGGATGGCATCGCGAGCGACAAAGCGATGGTTCCCTCGCCGCTGTTGCAGGAATCGCCGCCCCCTGCGCAAGGTACGCAGCAGCCGGTGGTGTACGTCGTCCAGCCGCCCGCCTCGGCTTCGTCGCCGCAGACGGTGATCTTTACGCCGCACATGACGGGATCGCACAACGTGACCGTCGCGTCGCCGATCCCGCGGCCGGAAGAGATGGTCTGGGAAGGCCGCGCATCGCTCGCCTATTTTCTGCCGGGGATGGCGTGGTCCGGCATGTGGGCGGTGGTCTGGCTGACGCTGGCGGTCGGCGCGTCGGAACTCACGGCATGGTTGGCGGAGCGTGCCAGGCCGGTCGTTCCGGATCTGGGAGAGGCGTTACCGGCCCAGTACGTGGCGGCGTTCCTTGTGCTATGCGCGGGCGTAGCGGTATGGGGCCTGGTGAAACGCATCCTGACCTATCTGAACACGTACTACATTTTCACCAACCAGCGGTTGCGTGTGCGGCAGGGGCTCGTGGCCCGCGAGATGGTGCAGATGGAACTCTTCCGCATCAAGGATTTCAGCCTCGTCGAGACGCTCTGGGGCCGCATCACGGGCTACGCCCACGTGCGTGTCCTCTCGACCGACAGACTCGCAAACGATATTCTGCTGATGGGCCTGCCGGGCGGCATGGAGACCATGGACAAGATTCGCGTGGCGGCCCAACTGGCCCGCGCCCAGACGGGTGCTACGATGATTCACGAGTAGCCGGCGCGTACGGGCGCGCCGTTTCCTGGTCAGCCGCCCATCTTGATGGGCGCGTTTTCGAAACGTTCGCAAAATGAGATAAGGGGTTTGCACATGCCGAAGAAGATCGCGATGATCGGGGCCGGGAGCGTCGTATTCACCAAGACGCTCTTGTCGGACATGATGGCCACGCCGTGCCTTCAGGATTCTGAGTGGGTCCTCATGGACCTCTCCGAGCCGAAACTCCGGCGGATGGAGGCCTTCGCCAAGCGGATGCTGAAGGAGAACCGCCTGCCCGGCAAGGTCCGGGCCACGCTCGACCGCCGCGAGGCCATTGATGGGGCCGACTTCGTCGTCGTCATTATCCAGGTGGGCGGCTTCGACGCCTACGCCGTCGACTACGAAGTGCCCCTCGCGTACGGTGTGGACCAGTGCATCGGCGACTCGCTCGGGCCGGGCGGCGTGTTCCGGGGCCTCCGCACGGTGCCGGTCCTGGTGGACATCGCCAAGGACATGACCGAGGCGGCCAAGCCCGGCGCGATCATGCTCCAGTACGCCAACCCGATGGCGGGCAACTGCCTGGCCCTCGGCAAGGCCACGAGCGTCCCATTCGTCGGCCTCTGCCACGGCGTCCAGACGACGCTCGACCTCATCGCCGGCTACGTGGGCGTGGCGAAGGAAGAGATCGTGTACACCTGCGGCGGCATCAACCACATGGACTGGTTCCTCACGCTCCAGCATAAGGGGCGGGACCTGTATCCGATCCTGCGCGAGGTCTTCGAGAAGCCAGAGTACTATAAGAACGAGAAGGTGCGCGGCGAGGTGTTCCGGCACTTCGGGTACTTCATGACCGAATCGACGGGCCACCTGTCGGAGTACCTGCCGTGGTTCCGCAAGAACAAGAAGGCCCTGGACCTTTACTGCGACGAGCCGTCGTTCGGCGGCGAAAGCGGCGCGTACTACAAGTACGCGAAGGCCCTGGCCGCAAAGTACGCCAAGCACGACCCGCTGGAGTTCGAGGACCCGAAGATCGCGTCGCGGAGCGTCGAGTACTGCTCATACATCCTGGAGGCGGTCGTCACCAACAAACCGTTCCGCCTCATGGGGAACGTCCCGAACCGCGGGTACATCACGAACCTGCCGGAAGGCTGCTGCGTGGAGGTGCCGACGTTCGCCGATTCCACCGGCCTGCACCCGATGCGCATCGGGGCACTGCCCTCGCAACTTGCGGCGTGCTGCATGACGAACGTGAACGTCCAGATTCTGTCGGCCGAGGCGGGCCTTGAGGGCGACCCCGAGAAAGTCATGCAGGCGGTGGCGATGGACCCGCTGACGGCGGCCGTCCTGACGCTGAAGGAAATCCGCGATATGTGCTCCGAGATGCTCGAGAAAGAGCGCCCGTGGCTGCCGCAGTTCAAGGGCAAGAAGATTACCCCGAAGCCGACCATCCAGATTCCGAAAAACTGTAAGCCCGTCTCGGTGCCGCTGGACCCGGCGCTGGCGATCAACAAGCGGTTCGGGGACCTGATTTCGCGCAAAACGGACTAACGGGTAGGGTACGCCTGTAGCAGGCCCTCACCCACTTGATTCGGGTAGGGTTTCGGCTAACCTATTCGCACTGTTTGTGCGCGGCCAAGTCGTATGATCTGCGGGCATGTCATTGCTCGCCTGACGAATCTGCCGGAAGGAGTCAATAATGTGGAAAGTGACAATCGAAGGCATTAGATGCTTCAAGACGAGGCAGGAGGTCCCCTTGGCCCCCTTGACGCTTCTCGTCGGGGAGAACAGCACGGGCAAGTCGACTTTTCTGGCGGTTACGCGAATCCTGTGGGATCTTATGGCCAGTGAAGTTGAGCCGAATTTCAACGAAGAGCCATTCGACCTCGGCGCCTTTGACAACATAGCAAACTACACGGGCGGGCGAAAAGGAAGGGCGAAATCTTTTCACATTGGAGTCGAATTCGCCAACGGGTTCGGCGATGAGACACAGGACGCGAACATCCGCCTCCTGGCCACATTTGGGGAGGAAAGAGGCCAGCCGGCTATTCAGCGCACAATCGTCAGATCAGGGAACTATCGCATAGAGGCAACGCGCGCAAAGGAATCGCCCGAGACTGTCTATACGGTGGCCGTGGGAGACAGGAAGCAGCAGTTAAAGTGGGACGATGCCCAAGCCCCCCCCTTTCCGCTTGCTCTTAGGTATGGGATGCACCTGTTCCGAAAGAACATGTCCCCTGGCGAAAAGGATGGCGCGATACTGTCTGAAACAGAATTGAAGGCCCTTCAGCAACTCTCGATGTCCGCCTTCATGCCGCGCCGGCCTAGACCCTACGCATTCGCTCCCGTCCGCACGCGACCTAAGCGCACCTACGACCCAAGGAAAGAGACCCGGCGCCCGGAAGGCGAGCACGTGCCCATGGTGCTGGCAAGGATGGTTTCCAGCAGTTCAGAAAAGACCGCGCAGTTTGCACAAGCCCTTTCACGCTTCGGACATGCTTGCGGCCTGTTCGAGAACGTGAAGGTCAGGCGTCTCGGCCCTAAAGCAAGCGACCCGTTTCAGATCGAGGTTAAGGTTTGGGGTCCCGCTTTCAGCCTTGTGGATGTTGGGTACGGAGTCAGCCAGTCTCTCCCCATACTTGTGGACAGTCTCTTGGGCGAGAAGGGCCAGATGTTCCTGATGCAGCAGCCGGAAGTGCATTTGCACCCCCGGGCACAGGCCGAACTTGGCACCTTCCTGGCCCATCTCGTCAAACAAGACGACAAGGCATTCCTTGTCGAGACGCACAGCGACTACCTCATCGACCGCGTTAGGATGGACGTGCGCGACGGCATCGGCCTGCCCCATGACCAAGTGGTGATCCTGTACTTCCAGCGACACGGTACTGAAGTGCGGATCCATCCGCTATACCTCGACGAACACGGCAACATTCTTGACGCGCCCGCCGGCTATCGCGATTTCTTCTTGGATGAGGAACGCCGTTTCCTCGGAGCGTAACGCATGTGCGTCATCATTGATGCCAACCTTGCCGGCAAGGTGTTCGCGACACCCTGCGATGGCGACTTCCGGTCGATCTGGGAATGGGTGTTCGATAAGCGAAAACAGGGCTGTATTGTCTTCGGTGGTCATCTGGCCGAGGAACTTTGCAGGATCAGACGCGTGCGAGAAGGTGGCGCAAGGGCATTAAGTGAACTGAAGCGAGCCGGAAGGGCACACGAGATACCCCGCGAACCCGTGGAACAAGAGGAGAGAGTCGTCAGATCACTGAGGACAGCAAGCGGCAAAAGACTCTGTAAGTCCAACGACCCTCACGTCGTCGCCCTTGCACGGCTCAGCGGTGCTCGTGTGCTATGTTCCGCCGACAAAACCCTGCATGCTGATTTCAAGAACCTCATGCTGGTGCCCAGGCCCAAGGGGCGAATCTACCAGAATGCAAAGCACGCCTCGGTCCTGAGACACGATACCGGTTGTATGGGCGGCCTTCGGAAGTAAGAACAGAATCGGTTCTCGCGTTGCGGGGCTGGCGTGCAACCGGCTGGTGTACGCCGCCTTCTCCCTTCAGGGAAAGGGAACGCGAGCATACCCTCACACAATCTTTGCGGGTAATTTGCCTGGAACCAAACCGTTATTGCGTGCGTCAGAATTAGCGTCAGAATTGCGCTTGCATGCGGCGGCGTCCGAGTCTAATACTACAGCGCTACTTGGGCTCTCAGATTGTAGCGCGGGGGTTTATCCCCCGCGTGGTTCTTCGCGGGGCACAAGGCCCCGCGCTACGGCGCGTAAGTTTGGTTTCCGCAAGAGGTTGTGTTCATTGCCACGCAACAAGTGGCGCTGTAAAATCATTGTATAGAGAACTTCCACGAGGCAAGCGTCGCGCGAGGGTGATTGGATGGCGATCTACGCGGTCTGCAAGTGCGGTAAGAAGTTCGGCTTCAAGAACGAGGCCGCGGGCCGGCAGGTCAAGTGCCCCGCCTGCGGGGCGATGATCGCGTTGCCCGGCGGCGCGGCTGCGCCCAAGGCGGAGGCCGAGCCCGAACTGACGTTTGCCCCTGACCCGAAAACCGGCCGCTCGCCGGCCGCCCAGCCGCCGCCCGAGGTGGACCTGGCCTTCGCGATGGAACAGGCGGCCGCCTCCGCGCGTGCGGCCAGGCCCGTCCTGGCATCGAAGAAGGCCGCTCCTACGTCGCGCGTCGGCAAGAAGACCGTCCTCATGGCGGTCCTCGGCGTAGTGGGGGTCGCCGCCATAGCCGCCGTCATCGCGATACTGTGCGGCGTTTTGAGGAATCCGTGGGCGAGCGGGCCGGCGCAACCCGCCGACGTGCCGGTCGCGCCTGCAGCGCAGCGTGTGAGGCCGCGATTCGCAGAGGTCAGACTGTCGCCCAAAGACTACGTGGGCCAGACGGTGCAGTGGTACGGCGAGTTCCCGCTCTCCGCAGGGTCGCGCGTGATTTACATCGGGGCCAAGTCGTCCGACGGCCGCTCGACCTACCGCTTCATCGTTGATTACGGCCAGAGCGCAACGGTGCCCGAAGGCCACGGCTACGTGACCGGCAAGGTTGCCGGCACGGAAAGAATCACAGAATCCGTGTCGCGCGGCGGGATGAGCCGCTCTGCGCTGACGAACATGCCGCTCGTGAAAGAGGCGACGTTCGAGCCGGCTGGCGACCTCGCGGGCGGCCCGTCGCCGCTGGAGATCATCGAGGCTGCGCCGGCCATCTCCACGGCAATCCAGCCCGCCCCGGCCGGCGAGCCCGAGACCGAGGCGCCGGCCGTCATGGTCGCCC
>JAPLMO010000252.1 GCA_026386995.1 Planctomycetota bacterium
GTCTGGATCATCCGCCAACTCCAACTCATCGGGCGTGCGGAAGTCGTCCCCGTTCTGACAGGCCTGCTGGACGACAAGGAAGCCATCATCCGCGAGAGCGCCCGCCGGGCCCTTCAGTATAACCCATCGGCGGAGGCCGGCGCGGCGCTGCGGGCCGCCCTCGATAAGGCCGCTGATCCGGCGTGGAAGATCGCCATGATCAACGCCGTCAGCCAGCGCAAGGACGCCTCCGCCACAGCCGCCATCGCCAAACTCGCCGCCGACAAGGACGAGGCGATCATGGCCGCCGCGCTCGACGGCCTCGGCACGATCGGCACCGCCTATGCGGCCAAGGCGATTGCCGCCGTCCGCGCGACCGTCCCGGCGAAACTCAAGGCCCTTGCGACCGACGATTACCTCCGCTGCGCCGACCAGATGCTGAAAGACGGCCAGAAAGACGCCGCCGCGGCCATCTACCAGGCCGTGTACGTCCCGACCGAGCCCGTGGCGACCCGCCTGGCGGCCCTCAGGGGCCTCGTGCTGGCCAAGGGCGCATCGGCGGTCCCCATGATCGGCGAGGTCCTGGCCGGCAAAGATGAGGCGATGAAGTCCGTCGCCCTTTCGTGCATGCAGGAAATCCCCGGGCCGGAAGCGACCGTGGCCCTCGTGGCACTGATTGCGAAGGTCCAGCCGGCCGACCAGGCGACGATCATCGCGGCCCTCGGCCGGCGCGGCGACCCCGCCGGCAAGACGGCGGTTCTCGCGGCCACCAAGAGCACCGACGTGACCGTGCGCATGGCCGCCTACGGCGCACTGCGCAAACTCGGCGGCGCGGCCGAGGTGGAACTCCTCGCCCAGGCTGCGGCCAAGGGTCAGGACGCAGAGACCGATGCCGCACGTCTGGCGCTGGTGCAAATGAGCGGTAAAGATGTCAACGCGGCCATGGCTGCGGCAGTCGCCAAGGGCGACCCGAAGGTCCGCGTCGAGGTCATCAAGGCCGTGGCGGTCCGAAAAACCTCGGATGCCGCCTCAGCGCTCGTCAGCGCCATGGGCGACGCCGACGCCACGGTCCGCCTGGAAGCGATCAAGGCGGTGGAGAACATCGGCAACGAACAGGCCCTGCCCGCACTCATCGCCGCCCTCGCCAAGGCCCAGGGCGAAGAGCAGCAGGCGGCCGAGAAGTCGTTCCTGACCGTCTGTGCCCGTGCCGCCAACAAAGACGCCGCACTCCAGGCCGTTCTAAGCGCCCTGCCTGGCGCCAGTACGCCTGCCCGCGTGTCGCTCATCAAGGCCCTCGGAAAACTGGGCGGCCCGAAGGCCCTGGCAGCCGTGAAGGCGGCCCTCAAGGATTCCGATGAGGCCGTGCACGAGGCCGCCGTACGCTCGCTGGCCGACTGGCCCGACATGGCGGCCGCGCCGGACCTCCTGGCCATCGCCAAGACCGATGCGAAGGAGGCGAACCAGGTGCTGGCCCTTCGCGGCTACCTGCGGCTGGCGGCCCTGCCCGAGCGGACGACGGAAGAGCGCATCTCGATGTGCCGCGAGGCACTGGCCGTCACCAAGCGAGAGGACGTCAAGCGGCTGATTCTGGGCGTCCTTGCCGAAGTCAACTTGCCACAGGCGCTCGCGATGGCCATGCCGATGCTTGAGGATAACGCCTTGAAGAACGAGGCGGCCGTCGCGGTCGTCAAGATCGCCAAGTCCCTCGGCAACAATGTGCCGGCGGAAGCCAAACCTGCCCTGGAAGCGGCCAAGACCATCTCCAAGGATAAGAGAGTCATCGCCGACGCCGATGAGGCCCTGAAGAAAATCAAGCCGGCGAAGAAGTAGATTGCCGGCGGTTGAACATCGGTCAGCGGTAAGCAGTCCAAAGCGCGGCGGGCCTCCCGACCCGTCGCGCGAAACTTGCCCAAGGCGGACAGGCCGCGCACCTGGGGCCGGCGGTCATCCGTTTGCCCCTCGACACGAAACAATCCTGATTTCCAGATGTCCATGCCACGGTCAGGCCTGTCAGACAGCGCCGCGAGCCTGTGAGCCCGGCTGGCGAACCACGGGGAACAGTGAACACCGGTAGAAATCGCCCTGCGGCGCAATACCTCGCGTACGCACGCCCCCCCGCTAATACGACAGCGATAGATTGCGATTTGCGCGGCGGTTCAGGAGAACCGCCGCGCATCATACGGAAGGAGCGCTGTCGTACCAGACATACGGCCCGGCAGGTCCGGCCGGCGCAGCCACGGCGGGCTTGGCCGGGTCGTTCGGCAAAGTCTTCTTAATGCGGTAAAGCCTTGTAATGGGCGAGGCCCGTTTCTAGAATGTCGGTATCATGCCGGGTCGCCGGCGCCGTGAGGGCGCAGGGCCCTCCATGAGAGCGGAGGCCACCATGAGTGCCTTTAGAGGTGCACGAACGTCGGGGCGGGGCTTCACGCTGGTCGAACTGATGGTCGTGATCGCGATCATCGGGGCACTGGTGGCCCTGCTGGTGGGCGCCATCGGCCCGGCGATCAGAATGGCCCAGAACCTCCAGTGCCAAAACAACCTGAAGCAGATCGCCACGGCCGTCATCAACTATGCGACGGACTACCGAGGCGCCATCCCGCCGACCAAGTATACGGGGCCGTCCGGCCTCTACTGGTGCAATATCCTGGTCCGCGGCAATTACCTCACCGCCGACGACACGTCCAGGCTCGATGCCAACACTTCGTCGCCGAACAACGTATTGAAGTGCCCCGCGGCTTCCGACTCTATCATCAGCAGCACCCAGAGCGTCGATAATCCGGGCAGCGACCTGGCCCAGGGAACAGCGCGACTGGGCAACAGCGCATTCATGGTCGATTGTTCGTATTACTGGAACGGCTACGACGGCAATGCGACCGGAAGGCCGGACACCACCTCCGCCGGGTGGACTTTCCGGTTCCCGTCCGTCCTAGTCGATCCGGCCGCCACGCCGGACGTCAAGGCCCAGGTGATTCACGACATTTCGGAAATCCGCCAGCGCAGCGTTACGGCGATGGTGATGGACGGCATCCTTTTTAACGCCAACGCCACCTCCAACCGCGGCCGCATTGCCGCCCGGCATTCCGGCGACATCGGCGAGCGCTGCAGGACAAACATCGCCTTCTATGACGGCCATGTCGGCAGGGCTGGACGCCAACCAGGCGAAGACAAGATGTACCGCAAAGATCAGATCCAGACCGCCAAGGACCTCGATGGGGCGTTTGGTGGCACCACCGTCGATGGGGAGTCTGACCCCGTGATTTTCTTGTTGCCGTTGCGGTAGGAACGGAAACGTCGCGTTACCCGAAGGATGCCGAAGGTTTGGATTTCGCGCCGCCCAGCGCCCGCGGCCGCTCAGCAGTACAGTATCGCCACCCCTTCCAGCGCAAGGATCGCCCCGAGAGCCGCCCGCAGGCTCACCCTCTCGCCGTAGACGACGATTACCACCGGGATGACCAGGACGGGCACAATCGCAATAATAGTGGCGGCAATTGCGACATGCATATACTTGATCGCCACCAGCGACAGAGACACTCCGAGGAACGGGCCGAAGCACGCGCCGAGAGCCGCGTAGGCCATCCCCGGGCGGCTCCGGGCGGCCGTCGCCAGCCGCGGCCAGGCCCGGCCGAAAAACACGGTCGCGACGAACCCCGCCAGCCCCGCCATCATGCGGATCTCGGTGGACGCGAAGGCATCGTAGCCGTCGCTCATCCCGATCTTGCTCAGGACCAGGCCGCCCGCCTGCCCTGCCGCAGCCCCGAACGCCAGAAGAACGCCGGTCGTCGAAACACATCCCGCAGGGCCTGCTCCCGGTGGCTTTCGCTCCAGGATCACCCACGCCACGCCGGCGACCGTGAGCATCATGCCGACGATGCTCCAGACCGACAGCCCTTCGCCCAGCGCCGCCCAACTCGCACCCGCCGCCATCACCGGGACCAACGACATCACCAGGAGCGTCAGACGCGGCCCAATGAGGACAAACGAGCGGAACAGGCACAGGTCGCCCAACGTGAACCCCACCAGGCCCGACAGGCTGAGCCAGAACCAATTGTGGGCGCTGGCGTCCAGCGGCAGCGCCTCGCCCCGCGCGAACCCTTCAAACAGGATGGCGAGGCCCAGTGCCATCGCCAGCCGGATGACGTTCAGCGCCAGTGACCCCATGCGCCGGGCGGCCTCCGTGAAGGCCAGCGCGCTGACGGTCCAGCACACGGCGGTCGCCAGCGCCGCAAGTTCTCCGCGGTGGTCCGCGAAGGCGGAAGTGCCGAGAAAGGAGTCCACGAGGTTCACGGCCGGCCGCCTGCCGGCCTCTTAGCGGTCGGCATCGGAAGTGCCCTTGGGGAAGAACTGCGGCAGCGACAAGTCCCACTTGATGGCCGCCAGCCTGAGGCAGAGCGTCACCGCAGCGCCGGCCAGCGCCTGGGCGCACCCTCCGGGGCAGACCATCGTGAGCCCGACGAAAACGGCGGCGCCGCAAAGCGATGCCGTCGCGTAAATCTCGCGCCGCAGGATCAGCGGCGCCTCGCCCGAAAGCACGTCCCGGATCATGCCGCCCGCCACGCCCGTCATCATGCCCATGATCACGGCCACAAGGGGCGAAACGTCGGCGGCCAAGGCCCGCTCGGCCCCGAGGATCGTGAAGACCGCCAGCCCGAAAGCGTCCGCTACCCGTAAGAGCCCTGCCGGAAGACGCCAGAATCGTGCCACCACAAACGTGGCCAGCGCCGCCAAGACCGTCACAATGACGTACACGGGGTCTTTGACCCAGAACACCGGGAGGGCGCCGAGCGTCACGTCCCGGATCGTTCCGCCGCCCAGCGCGGTTGCCAGAGACAGGACGACCACGCCGAAAATGTCCAGGTGCTTGCGGCCTGCGGCCAGCGAACCGGTGACGGCAAAGATGATTGTGCCCAGAAGATCGAGATAGTACATCATGGGGCCACGTTGGTTCCGTGTTGGTGCAAGTGCGTCTTCATTGGCGCGGCGGGTCTCCGTACCCGCCGCGCAAACACGCTCGCTCAGCGTTCGCGCAGGCGTCCGGCTTCCTTGAGCCAGGCGAGGATGCGTGAGACGGCCTCGTCGGGCGATAACCGGTCGGTCGGCACTTCGTGATGGCGTGCGGCCAGGTAGGCCGCATGGCGGTCGGCGAGGACCTTGCGGACCTCGGCGATGCCGCCGGAGTCGGTCAGGTTCGGCCGCTCGGCCAGGGTCTTGGGGTCGGCCTTCATGCGCTCCCAGATAGTCTCGGGCAAGGCCGTCAGAAGAACGACCTGCCCGCTTGCGCGGAGAGCCCTGGAATTGCGCTCGTCCAGGACGGCCCCGCCGCCGGCGCTGATAACCTGCCGGTCGCGGGCGGCCACGTCGGCGATAACCTCGCACTCCTGGCGCCTGAACTCCGGCCACCCGCCCGCCGCCACGATCTCCTTGATGCTCTTGCCCGCCTGCTGCTGGATGAGCAAGTCGGTGTCGACCAGCGGCCAGCCGAGTTTTTCGGCAAGCAGCCGGCCGATGGTCGTCTTGCCGGTGCAACGGTAGCCGATCAGTACGACGTTCATTGTTGCGCTCGCGAACGAAGAACACGCGCCCATCAAGATGGGCGGCTAAACAGACAACGCTACTTCTTGCGCCGGTTCGCCCTGCCCTGGTTTGCCTTGCCCTGCTTCACCTTGCGCTCAAGCATGCCTCGCACCTTCATCGGCAGCCCGAACAGGTGGATGAAGCCCGTGGCGTCCATCGGATTGTAATTCTTGCCCATGACAAAACTCGCCAAGTCCTCGCTGTACAGGCTGTAGGGCGAGGTGGCGCCGGCGTAGCACACGTTGCCCTTGTACAGTTTCAGACGCACCTTGCCGGTCACCTTCTCCTGGGTCTTGTCGACGAAGGCGTCGATGGCCTCGCGTAACTGCGAGAACCACTGGCCGTAGTACACGAGTTCCGCGTACCGCAGGGCCACGCCGTGCTTATAGTGGAGCGTGTCGCGGTCGAGGCACAGGGCCTCCAGGGCCGCGTGGCTGGCGTACAGGATCGTGCCGCCGGGCGTCTCGTACACGCCGCGCGATTTGATGCCCACGAGGCGGTTCTCGACGATGTCCACCTGGCCGACGGCGTGCTTTGCGCCGAGGCGGTTGGCCTCCTCGACGATGCCCACCGGGCCGCGACGCTTTCCGTTGATGCTCACCGGGATGCCGGCCTCGAACTCCAGTTCGACGTACTCGGGCTTGTCCGGCGCATTCTCGACCGTCGGGCCGAGGACCAGGACCCCGTCGCTCGGCTCGTTGGCCGGGTTCTCCAGTTCGGCCCCCTCGTGGCTGATGTGCCAGAGGTTCCGGTCGCGGCTGTAGATGCTCTTCTTCGACTGCGCCACAGGTATGCCGCGCTCGGCGGCATACTCCAGGGCGGCCTCGCGGCTCGTCAGGGTCCACCGCGGGTCGCGCCACGGCACGAGGACCGCAAGGTCCGGCGCCAGGGCCATGTAGGTGAGTTCAAAGCGGACCTGGTCGTTGCCCTTGCCGGTGGCGCCATGGGCAACGGCGTCGGCGCCCGTCTTGCGTGCGACCTCGACCTGCTTCTTGGCGATGAGCGGTCGCGCGATGCTTGTGCCCAGCAGGTACTTGCCCTCGTAGATCGCGCCGGCCTTGATCATCCGCCACAGGTAGTCGGTGACGAACTCTTCCCGCAGGTCCTCCACATAGACCTCGCAGGCGCCGGAGGCCCTGGCCTTCTTCGTGATGCCGCCAAGTTCTCCCAGCCCCTGCCCCAGGTCGGCCACGAACGCGACGACCTGGCAGCCGTACGCCTCGCGCAGCCAGGGGAGGATGACCGAGGTATCCAGTCCGCCGGAATATGCCAGCACGGCCT
>JAPLMO010000104.1 GCA_026386995.1 Planctomycetota bacterium
CGGCGGGCGTGAAGGAGTACATCCCGACGGGCGGAAGGGGGATATATCTGTACCCGGTGGCCGGTCGCCACACATAGCCGGTCGTCCAGGTCATGCCGACGACTTCGCTCTTGTTGTTGATATCCACGGGACGGAAGTAGAGGGTGTTCCAGTTGGGGTAGGGCGCTGGGAGGGCGGTGTACTCGTAGCGGATTCCGGTGCCCCCGGTCACAGACCCTGCCAGGCAGAGGACGGACCACAATAGCAGGCCGACCCGCAGTGCGGCACTCCTGGTTCCTGTAGCCACGTTAGGCCCTCCTCGTCTGGATCCGCGGTCGCACACCACGTGTAGGCAGGCGCCTGGTGCCAAGGGATGCCTTCCCAAGCACACAAAGACTAGGAGCAGTATACATCAGACTCGACCTAAAAGCAAACGGGCGACATCGTTATTAGCGGTCTTGCGTGGCCCGGAGGTGGCCCAGAGGAGAATGTGAGGAGGTTTGGGGAGGCGGACGCGTCGGGCGGCCGAGGGCTTGGCCGTCGATGTGGCGAGGAAACTGGCATAGAGAAAGGGCGGCAGTCCCGCGCCTGCCGCCCCTCACTGTGATCAAGAGATTACTTCCTGCGACTTCTCCGCAGAAGTGCCAGCCCGCCAAGGGCCAGCAAGGACAGTGTGGCCGGTTCGGGTGTTACCTCGGTCCGACCGAGACTCGAGACGTAGGCCGCGTCGATCGCGGAACCCCAATCCGAGCTTAGCAACCGGCCATCCGTGATCCATCCGTCGAGCGTGCTTTCGACATCCCCGTCCACGTAGAGCGGTATGGCGCCCACGTCCAGGCTGCATTCGTTCGTGATCGACAACGCATGCAGCGACAGGTAAGTGGCCGCGCCGCCGAGTCCCACGGCACCGTTGATCGACAGCGTCTGCGTGATCGTCGAGTCGCCCCCGAAGTTCGCCGTCAGGTTTTTGGCGATGGTGACGGATTCGTCGTAAGTGCCTCCGTCGACATTGAGGATCGCGCCCGTGGTCGCCACGTCGACGGCGTTCTGGATGCTTGCGGCCGTGGTCACGTTGACGGTAGCCGCGTTGCCGGTAAGTGCCCCGCCGCCGGTCTTGATCAGGGCCTTCAGATCGATCGTGCCGGCGTTGAGGGTGACGGCAAAGCCGCCGCTGGCCATCGCGCCGTTGACGGTAAGCTTCGTCGCTGTCACGCTGATCGGGCCGGCGGTCGTGACGGCCGCCAGGCTCGCCTGGTTGGCGGAAGCGATCGTGAGGCCAGCCGGGGCGAGGAGTCCGCCGACCGCGCCTTGGAGCGTCACGTTGCCCGCGCCGGCCTTGAGGACGAGTGTGGTCGCGCTGAGGACGTCGTCGTTGACGGTGCCGTTCAGGGTGATGGCGCCTCCGCCTCCGCCTCCGCCGCCACTCGAGTCGAGTGTGATCATCGCCGGCAGTCCGAGCACGACGTTGTTCTGGATCACGATGGCCGCACCGTTGGTAGCGAGGTTGCCGCCGAGGTTAATGCCGCCCGGCGTGCCGCCAACATTGAAGCCTCCCGGCCCATTGGTCCGGACGCCATTCAGGTTCACCAGGGCGGCCGAAATGATGGTCAGGCTGCTGATCGGCGTCACCTCGCCCACGTTGCCCAGCAAAGTCACGATACCGGCCGTCCCGGCGTCGATGGAGAGGCTGGTCGGCGGCCCCGCGTCGTCATTGACGGCGGCCATGAAGCTGATGTTCGCCCCCGGGTTTCCGCCGAGGGTGGTTCTGAGCGTGATCTCCGGAGGATTGCCGAGCAGGACATCCTGCGAATACACGATGGGCACGCCCGACGTTACTTCGTCGCCCTCCAGCGTGAGGGTGGCGCCGGCCATTGCGGCCGGAACGAGAACGGCCAGAACACACATTAGCATGCGGCCGACTCTTGCAATGAGCTGTGACATGGTCCGTCTCCTTTAGGCTGCCCGCGCCGGTGGCATACCGGTGCGATGTGCTGCAAGAGAGTGTGGGCCGGTAGAGTTCCACTCCCTCGGCCCAAGCTCCAGATCGGGTCTGCCAAAATCTCATCAGGCACTTGCACTCGGCTCGCTTCTTCCTGCGGCGGAGCATAACTCCGGGTCCGCCGCAGGCCAAAAAGGAGAGGGAGATCGGCCCCTGTCGGCCGACCTCCCCCGGTTCAGCAGCGCCTCTAAACAATGAAGGCCAGCCTCCCCGCGGAGACCGGCCGACACGCACACCGTCCAAGTCTGTACAACCCCCTAACAAACGCATTATGACACACGAATCGGCCGAAAGCAAAGAATTTTGCGTAGTTGTGACGTCCCGAAAACTCCGTCTGTGGCCTGCAGTGCGAGTGACGGGTGTCAGCGGGTGTTATCTGCGACAACCTCTTGGCCGACGCGCGCGTCAGGGCTTCCGGCGGCCCACGCCCGCGTGTGGACACAGGCGAGCCTCGCCAGGGAGATGATGTGGAGCAGGGCGGACTTGACGTGGCGGCTCCAGTGATGCATAGATCAAGGCAGGAGAAACCACAATGACAGGTACGTACGTATGGGTGGGCGTGACAATTCTGGTCGGTGTTCTGGTGGCTGAGACTGGTGCAGTGGAACTCAGTCCAAAGGAACAACTGGGCAAACTCCTCTTCTTCGACAAGACGCTGTCGCAGAACAAGAACCAATCGTGTGCGACGTGT
>JAPLMO010000017.1 GCA_026386995.1 Planctomycetota bacterium
GTCTCGAACCATATCGGCGCCGCGCAAACTCGCGCCGAACGTGTGATTCATCAGCGGATCGGCGAATTTGCCTTTCAACGCCTCCAGATGCTGAACCTCCAGGCACACCGGGTAAAGGGATCGCGTGTTCCGGTGATACCACACCACCCGCGGCGCGGCGGAAATCGCGACCGCATCAGGCAACACCGTCAGTTTGTACGCCTGTGCTTGTGGGCTCTTGCCGTCGCCGTACCCGTAATCCTCCTGGGCAACCAACGGCCGCTCGCGCAGGCGCCACAATTCCAGCTCCGCCCGGCAACTGGCCGGCACTGCCGATTCCGCCTCCACGCGCACCACCGGCTGGTCGGAATCCACCCACAACCGGATGCCGAATTCCGAATTCCGGATTCTGGATTCGATCTGAATGACGCCGTCGCGGAGTTTCAGTTCCTGGCGGAACTTGTCCTTCGCCGCCAGCGGGGGATCGAACTTCACCCGCACCCGTCCGATCTTGCACAGACGCGCGTTCTCATCCCAGGCGTCGGTCTTGCTGACGTAGAACACCAGGTCGCCGCTCTCTTCCACCCACGCGTTGATGCCGACATCGCCGTTGCCCAGCGGCATCGAGCCGTGCGCATCCTTGCTCGGGCTGTCCCAAACGACATTGTGAGCATCGAGTGAATTCAGGGCCAAGTTCCCCTTATCGCCGGCTAACCTCGGCAGCGTAGCGCTCTCTGATTGTGCCTTGCTCTTGGCGCCCTCGTCGGCCGCGAGCACGGACGTGCCAGACAACAGAACGGAAGTAATTGTCAGCAATCCCAATATGTTTCTGCTACTGTTTCTCATCTGGTATTCTCCTCGACCAATTGTTTGGGTGATAATCAAGGGTTCGGCTTTGCGGGCAAGATCGGCACCTCGCAGAAGGTGAGGGCCGCGATGCCGGTCTGCCCGTAAAGCAGGTTCTTGATGTCCCAGTGTTTGTCGATGAGGTAGGTGATCGTCTTGGCGGCGCCGGCCGGCGCCAGCTTGAGCGTCACCACGTTTTCCGACACGGCGCCCGAGGCGACCTTGCCCTCTTTCCCATCCAGGTAAAACTGACTGGTCAGGGCTTCGTTCCATGCCATGGGCTGGTCGAACTCCAGCGCAATTGCATCCTTCTTGTCACTCGTGTAGTAAGCCTTCTTCAGGTCCGGCGATGTGATGGGCTTGTCGAACATTTTCCCACAGGTGTCCCGCGCCACCAGCGAGGCCATTGAACGCCCCATTTTCTCGTAATCCGCCAGGTCAAAATGGCATGCGCCGCTGGGGAGGCTCAAGGTGGGCACGACGCTCAAGCTGGAGTAAAGGCGAGAAAGGCGCCTCTGCACATCCCTCAGCTTGTCGCTGGCCCCGTTCCCGCCCATGGAGCACGAGTTCGGCCAGATCTGGAAAAGGTAGTAATGCCGGATGTTGGGATAATCCTGCTTCCAGGCCGCCGACAAATCCACAAAGTACTGCTCGTACATATCACAGCCAAAGCAGTTGTCAGGACCGTCAAAACCCTGGTCACTTTCACCCTGATGCCACAGGACGCCGCGGATGCCATGCGTCAGTCTGGCTGCCACGATGCGCCTCATCAGGTTGCGGTAAATCGAGTGGGCGTCGTTGGTGGTGCCATAATGATCGTTCGGATCGGGCATGTGCTGGTCAATCCGGGTGCCGCCGACGGCCCCGTTGAGGATGCAGATCGGGATCTGCTGGTCTTCCACCAGTTTCCTGGCCATGGCCATGCCCCAAACGCCTATGAAATGGATACGGTCGGGGGAAGTGGGCGTCAACCTTTCCACCACGGCGTTGCCCCAGCCACCGGTGGTTGGGTCCCCGCCCGCCTCGCCGTTGCCGCCATAGCTGCGGATCCAAGGGCTGGTGTGGCGGGTTAGATCCGGGCGGTTGGTGCTGCCTTGGTAGTTGTAGGCCACGGCATTGGACTGGCCCTGGATAATGTAGGCGTCCCCGCACACCAGGTTGGTGACAGTATGCCGAATCGTCTCTGCATTTCCGCTCTTGATTCCGAACTCCACCTTGTATTGGATGAGGCCCGCCTTGAGTTTGACCGTGAACGCGTAGGCCTTGTCCGCTTTGGGTTTCTGGCTTTCGGTCTTGATGAGTTTATCGTCGGCATAGAGCTTCAGGAAGACCGCGTCAGCGGCATCTGTTAGGGTGCCGTTGTAATAAAGCGTGCCCTCGTTCTTATCGTCACGGGCATAGAACTGGTTGTCGACCGGCCTCTCATCCTTGTCTGGTATCCGTTGTACCCACACGTCCTTCGCGGGTCCTTTGACCACGATCTGTATCGCTTGTGTGCTGGGCTTGCCGCCGTTATTCGCCGTCGCCGTCACGGTCAGCTTTCCGCTGTTCTGCGAGCGTTTGAGGATCAGTTTGCCGGGGGCGGCCTCCTTGATCACAGCCATGCCCGAAGCGGTCCAGTCAACTTTCAGTTCACCGGCGCCCTTCGCCTGCAACGCTTTCAAATTGGCGATCTGCGGCACGACTTCGATCGTCTCCCGGCCATCCCACGTCGCCGGGGCTTTAAGCGTGAAAACAGGCTCGGGAATATCTTCCTTGATCGTGACGGGGATATCCAAGGTCTTCACTTGATTGGCATAAATCGCTTTGAACTGGAGAGTGAGCGGCGTATCTCCCGTCACCCGGCCGGCATCCAGCGTGAAGTGAAACCGGTCTGCCGCTGCAAGGGTTTCCTGTCCGCCTCGTTTGATGATCCAGTAGATCTTCTGAGCGCCACCCGCCTTGGCCGTCAGTACGGTGCTCTTGCCTTCCAACAGGGTGATCTTCTTCTCCGAGACCACGAAGTCCATGCCCGACTGCACCAGCGGCCCGACCACGGTTTGCAGGGGCTTCTCGTTTTCATATTGCAGCCTCACCCAGTCGGAGGAACGCGTGACCTTGGAGATGCGCACCTCATCCATGTCGCCATGGAACACGTAATGACCACCCCACCCGCCCATATACGCCTTCGCCGGACTTTTGATCTCCAGCGGGCTGCCTTCGGACGTCGAGACACCGTCGAGGCGCCCATTCACATACAGCCGGGAGTCTCCTTTCTTGTAGGTGTGAATGACGTGAACCCATTCAGAAATGGCGATAGAGCTGTCGGCCAGCAGGCCTGCGCCTGACTGAAAGCAATCCATCATCATTCGCGGCGGTTTGCTTAAGATCATCTGCACGACAGCCTTGGGTTCGCCATTTCCCCAGCAGAGGATTCTATCGCCCGAGTTCCCGGCCCTGAACCAGAGTTCCGTGGAGTGGGGATTGGAGCCGGTGGGATAGATTGTGATGTTTTCCCCGCAGTTGATCCCCTTGCCTTTCTCAAAGTGCCGGCCTTTGCCAACTATCCCGGAAGAAGGCGTGGTGCCAATATCCTTCGCTTCGAGCGTGCCTACCTCATCCTTCGCCGGATCGTCCATATGCCAGACGCTCAGATAGCCGTTGGATTCATTGAATACCGCCTTCCCGTTCGACTCACTGGCGGCATCGGCCTTGCCCCAATACAGATTGATCTCCTGGTGCGCGTTGCCCTTGATCGTGGGTATGCGAACCCAGATGCTGGCCGTGCCATTGGCCGCGTTCCATTCATCGATCTGGTACGCCAGTGGAGCGCCCGTGCTGGCGGCAAACCGGATATCCTCGCCATTGGCTTTCGCCTGCTTGAAATCGAAGAAGTCCTTGTCCAGCCGCACCAGCAACGGGAACCCGTCTTCCGAGGCCGAGGCCGGCAGATTCGCGCCTTCGGGCGTGGTGAGCAGGTAGATGGAACCGGAGTGTTGCCAGCCCGCATATTGGGCAGATGCCGTTCCAGCAAGCGCCAGGAGCACAGCCATGCCAGCCATCATTTGCTTTGTCATACACTTCCTCCCGGTCGGGTGCGTCACCACATGGCGCGCCAGAGGCGGCTTGGGTATTTTACGCTTTCGGGCCGGGCAAACAAGGTCTATTCATGCCGTCAGATGGGGCGTTGTTGGTCATGAGGAAACCCCCGGCGATGACGGCAGAATGTGGACCCGGCATGGCGAAGTGAAAGCGTAATATGGGGCGGGTCGAACCAGGTGCCGCCAAACGGTGCGGGCTCAAATCCGCCCAGTGTATACCGGTCTCCCGTTTTTCGTGCCCTTCGCCCGGCAACGTAACCTGTTTATTCATCGTCACTTATGGTAGCCTCCGAGGAGTCTGGTCATAACTTCTTTCGGAGGCTGATTTGCCCGAGAACCTCGGTTGCCCGAATCTGTTTCTCCCCGATCACTGGAACCGCCACCTTTCCGAACGCCCCTTTCCAACCAGGGTTATTAAACAGACCCCGAGAGCGGCCTGGAGAGTCGGAGAGTTAACAGCCCGTTGAAAAAGTCGGTTTTCCGCGTCGTCACATATTGACACGGCCGAGGGCTGGCGCTAATCTGGCCGTGGTCAAGGAGGACGACGCGATGGCGATGGGCAAGCGGCAGGCGGAGCGGCAGG
>JAPLMO010000521.1 GCA_026386995.1 Planctomycetota bacterium
GCGAAGGGACCATAGCTGACGGCAATCTGCCCACGGCCCTGAACCCCGAGAAGATGAAGCGCTTCGACGCGGCCGTGGACATGCTCCTGGCCGGCGGGCTGGGCGTGATCGCCGACTTCAGCGCCGGGGACCAGTACAAGACGGCCATTGAGAAGGACGATGTCGCGATGGAGAAGTTTGCCGCCCTGTGGCGGGTGCTGGCCAAGCACCTCTAGTCGCGCGACCCGGAGTCGCTCTTCCTGGAGCTGCTCAACGAGCCGGTGATGACCGACGGCGCCCGCTGGAACGTGATCCAGAAGAAGGTCCTGGCGGCGATGCGCGAGTCGGCCCCGCGGCACACGCTGCTTGCCACGTCGTCGGAATGGTCGGAGATGTACAGGCTGCCACTCGTCGAGGTCGTCGCCGACCGCAACGTGATCTACAACGTCCACTATTACGATCCAGTCAGGTTCACGCACCAGAACGCCCCCTGGGTGGGCGACTTCGTCAAGGGCATCATCAACGCGCCCTACCCCTCCAGCCCGGAGGCCGTGGAAAAGGTGCTCGGCGGCATTACCGACGAGACGGCCCGCAAGTTCATGATCGGTTACGGGAAGGAAAGGTGGCGATACGAGAAGATCGAGAAAATTATTTCCGAGGGGGCCGCGTGGGCCAGGAAGAACGGCGTTTCGCTGACGTGCAACGAGTTCGGCGTGTATCGCCAGGCCCCGGCCGCGGACCGCAACCGCTGCATTGAGGACACCCGAAAAGCCCTGGAAAAATACAACATCGGCTGGTGCATGTGGGACTACGCAACCTGTTTTGGCGTGGTCACCGGCAAGCCGGGCCATCGCGTGCCCGACGTCGATACACTCAAGGCCCTCGGCCTGACGGCATCATCGGCGGAGCCGCAAGGCAAGTAATACGAGGCCAGGTGGGAATCGCTCGACGGCCGGCCCCGGCCGCGTCACTAAGCCAGATCAGATTCCCTGTAAGTTCCTCGCCTGTTGCGCAGCCGTTACAGACGCCCCGGCCCTTCGTGCGTCAGAATGGTCAGCGGCTCCGGTGTACGGGGCCATTCGGATGCCTTCAATTGAGGAAAGGGCTGAACATGTCTGAGCGAATGACAACCATGGCGGCAAAGGTGGCAATTGTCACGGCGGTGATGCTGGGCTGCATTTGGCCGGCGGCGGCGCAGCCGATTCAACCGGCGGCAAAGAAGGATGACAACCCGCACCTCTGGCAGCCGCGGGTGACCACCGTGACGGTCTTCAAGAACGGCCTGGGCTTCTTCGTGCGGGAGGGCAAGGTCGCGCTGCGCGAGGGCTGGTGCATGGCAAGGGACATCCCGCCCGCGGCCTTCGGCACGTTGGCGATCGCGGCCGCCGATGGCAACAACCTGGTGGACGTGGTCGGATCGGGGCCGGGAGAGGTCGTGGAGTTTGACGGCGTGGACGCGCCGGACACCCTGGCCGAGCGGCTCAAGCGCCTTGGCGCCCTGCGCGAACTGAAGGTTCAGTTGACCTACAAGCACGAGGGCAACGAGCGCTCGTCGGCCGGCGCTATCAAGGGCGTGAGCGATGAGTACGTCGTGCTCCAGAGCGACAACCAGACCTACGCCGTCCCGACAGGCGCCGTCACCAGGCTCCAGGTGCTGGAGTTGCCCATCCGCGTCCACGTGACGACCGACCAGAACAAGCCCCCCGCCGAGGCGCACCTGGCGATGGCCTACCTGCGCAAGGGCATCACGTGGGTTCCGGAGTACACGCTGAAGGTGCTGGACGACACCACGGCCGAGCTGGTCCTGCGAGGCACGCTCGTCAACGAGGCCGAGGACCTGGTCCACTGCGATGTCAACCTGGTGGTGGGCGTGCCTCACTTCGCCCACACCGAGTTCCTGGCCCCGATCGCGGTCGGGCAGATCATGCGGACAATCGCCGCGGCCTCGCCGTCGCAGGTGCCGTCGCAGGTGATGACGCAGATCGCCAACCGTGCGGCCCTGTACAGCAACAATGAGGTCCAGCGGGGCCTGGCCGGGCCAGGCGTTGTGGAGCGCCCCGCCGGCGACGCGGGGGGCAACCTGGAAGCAGCCCTGGGCAACCTGCCGCAGCTTGGCGGCGCCGCGGCCACGGACTTCACCGTCTACGGCGTGAAGGACCTCACGCTGCGCCGGGGCGAGAAGGCCGTGGTCACGCTCTTCACGAAGAAAATAGCCTACGGGCATATCTACCGCTGGAGCATCGGCGGCGACATGGAGCATTACCTGGTGCTGCAGAACAACACTGGCAGCGCCTGGACTACCGGCCCGTGCCTGGCGCTAAGCGACGGCGGCCCGCTCAGCGAGGACCTGCTGCGATACACCCCCAAGGGCGCAAAGGGAGAGTTCCCGGTCACGACGGCGGTCAACGTCGCCAAGACCTCCGGCGAAGCGGAGACGGACCGCAAGCTCAAGGCCCACAGCCCGTCGTCGAACGTCTACTTCGACCTTGTGACGCTCGAAGGGACGGTCACTGTGCGGAACTATGAGAAGCGGCCGGTCACGGTGGTCATCACCGCCCCGATAGAGGGCAAGCCGCTGACCGCCGACGGCGATGGGAAGATCTCCACCTACACCGACAAGCTGCGGCTGCTGGAACGCCGCGGATCGGTCGAGTGGGTCATCACCATCGAACCCAATGAGACAAAGACGCTCAAGTACACTTACGAGCGCTACGTGCCGTCGAACTAGGCCAGGCAGACCCGGCGGGCTCGGGAGATCGGGGGGACCTCCCGGCCCGCACGGGGGCTTTGTAGCCGGTAGCCGGTAGCTGGGCTTGCCATCCGCCACAGGCGGATAGCCGAAGGCGAAGCCGGGTAGCCGGTGAGAGAACATCCCGGCCCTCGCGGGAACTATTCATAGGTCCTATACGTCCTATAGGTCCTATGAGACGTATGGGACCTATGGGACCTATGCCCAACCACCCCTGCTCGCTGAAGCGAACAGGCCGTTACTGCCCGGCTACTGGCTACCGGCTACCAAAACGCAGAGAATGACCGTATGCCCAGAACGGTGCTTGTAATCGAGGACGATGCGGCGATACGGCAAGGGCTAATTGATGCGCTGGCCTTTGCCGGCTTCGCCGTGCACCAGGCCGCTACCG
>JAPLMO010000388.1 GCA_026386995.1 Planctomycetota bacterium
CTGCTTCAACCGCCCTTCCGACAGGGCCGACATCACCTTCATCCGATCCCGTTCCTTCGCACTCATTCGTAGTTCCATCCTCTTTCGTTCGGCTGTTCACCCCGAAAGAGGACATTTCTGATTTGCGGAAACCGGACATTATCACTTTGCGGCGACAGAGTTATTCGCCTTGCCGCCGCCCTTGGGCGGTACGGGAGGCTTTGCGGCGCCGGCATCGTCGGCGACTTCGCCGATCTCGCGGCCGATACGGTACCGATCCTCGAACCACAGGCCCAGTTCGGCCATTTTGCAGCGGTCGGAGCAGAACGGCCAGAACCGCCGTTGCTCCGGATCCGCCGCATCGAGGCGCCGGCCGCAGTATCGGCACTTCTCCGCGTTACCCGGCCTCAGTTTTTCTTGTTCGGGCATGATTTCGCGTCTTGCTTGCAGCCCTCGCACGCCTTGGCGGGGGCCGAGTCCTTCGCAGCCGGCGCCACGTCTTTCTTGGCCGCCTCCTTGTAGGAAGAACTGCGATAGTCCGTAGCGTAGAAGCCCGAGCCCTTGAAAATCAGCGCCCCACCCCTTCCCATGAGACGCTTCACCTTCCGCTTGTGGCAGGAGGGGCACGTGCGGATCGGCGCCGCCTTCATCGACTGGAACTTCTCGAACTCGTGCCCGCAGGCGTCGCAGCGGTACTCGT
Organism: Planctomycetota bacterium; assembly: GCA_026386995.1. The sequence goes on from JAPLMO010000388.1 coordinate 680, forward strand.
AAGTCGGCATCGTCAACCTCTCGATCATAAGCGCTGCCGTATGCGGCAGCGGCTAAACGTTCTTTTCGTCCTTGCCCTGTTCGTGGGGCTTCGCGGGGCCGCCCGAGACGGCCACGCGGCTGGGGCGAATCGTCTGCCCATGCAGGCGGTAGCCTTTTTGCATCACGTGGGCGACCTTGCCTTCGGCGTGCTCGTCGCTGGGGACCATGGCGATCGCCTCGTGGTGCTCCGGATCGAACGTCTCGCCGTGCGACTCAAACTGCGTGACGCCATGCTTCTTCAGGGCCGCCAGGAACTGCTCGTACACGGCCTTGATGCCCGCCACGAGCGCGTCCTTGCCGGCCTCATCATTGGCGTGCTCAAGCGCCCGCTCGAAGTTGTCCAGCACGGGCAACAGGTCCACGACGAGGCCGCGGATGCCCATGAGCCGCTCGTCCTGGAGCGTGCGTTCCATGCGTTTCTGATAGTTGGAGAACTCCGCGGCCAGCCGCTGGAGTTGCTCCATGAGTTCCTTGCACTCTTTCGCCTTGGCCGCCTCGACTTCGGACGCAGGGGCCTTCGCGGCAGAAGCCGCCTGGTCGGGCGGAAGGCCGGCGCCGGCGGCGCCCACGCCGGACTTGGCCGCCTCGCCGTCAGTGTGGGGCGCCTTGTCCCGATGCGGCCGATGTGATTCGTCGGGTTTCATGGCTTTTTGCCCTCCGCCTTATCCTGCTTCAGATACTTGGCCAGTTTCTCGAGGAAACTCTCTCGCTGCGGCAGGACGCCTTTGCGTTCGCTCGACGCGAACTCCCGCAACAACTCCTCCTGGCGCGAGGTCAGTTTCTTCGGGACCTCCACGACCAGTTGCACGAGCAGGTCCCCGCGGCCGTAGCCCTGGATGTCGGGCAGGCCCCTGCCCCGCAGGCGCGCCAGGTCGCCGCTCTGCGTGGCGCGCGGCAGCGTCATGTTTTCGGCGCCCTCAAGCGTCGGGACCTCAACCTCCGCCCCAAGCGCCGCCTGGGTGAAACTGATCGGCACCTGGCATAGGAGGTCGCGTCCGTGCCGCTCGAAGAACGGGTGCTGCGCAACGTGGACCTCGGCGTAGAGGTCGCCGCGCAGCCCGCCTGCCTCCCCCGCATCGCCCTGGCCGGAGATGCGGATATGCTGCCCGTCGTCGATGCCCGCCGGCACCTGAATCTCAATCGTACGCTGGCGGCCGACGAAGCGATGTCCGCCGCACTCCTTGCACGGGTCGCGAATGATCGTGCCCCGGCCGCGGCAGTGGGGGCAATCGGTGATGATCCTGAAGAACCCGCCGCCCTGCTGGACGCGGCCCTGCCCGGCACAGGTCGCGCACCGCTCGCGTTTGCCGGAGGCTGAGCCCGTGCCCTTGCACTTCTCGCACAGTTCGCGGCGGGTGATCTGGACGGTCTTCTTGGTTCCCTTGAGGACCTCTTCGAGCGTCACGTCGATGACGACCCTGAGGTGTGCACCGCGGGCGGGGCCGCCCCGCCTCGCCCGGCCGCCTAAGCCGCCGAACAGGTCTCCGAAGTTGAACACGTCCTCGAAGATCGAGAAGACGTCGTTTACGTCGGTGTGGGCCCAGTCGTGGACGCCCGCCCCGCGAAGGCCCGCCTTGCCGTACTGGTCGTACAGGCGCCGCTTCTCGGGATCGCCGAGGACCTCGTACGCCTCGGCGCACTTCTTGAAGCGCTCTTCCGCTTCCTTGTCGCCGGGGTTGAGGTCCGGGTGGTTCTTCTTGGCGCACTCGCGGTAGGCGCTGCGCACTTGCTCATGGTCGGCGCCGCGGTCGACGCCCAGAATGGCGTAATAGTCCACTTCGTCGGGCATTGCATCGCCTTACGACACTCGGCCGCCTGGCACGACAACGCTACTTCCGTATTGTGCCGGTTGCCGGTGCGGTCATGCGGCACTCTTGCGCGGCGGGTCAGGAGACCCGCCGCGCAAATCGCAATCTAGCGCTGTCGTACAAGGCGACCGGCTGAACGGTGACTGGCACAAAGTCAGCGCGGCGGGCCGCCTGACCCGCCGCGCCAATCGCAATCCTGCGATGCCGTATTACGTCAGGCCGCCCGGAAGATTACACCACAACGCCCTCGGGGGCAACCTCTTCTTCGTCCTCGTCCGGAAGTTCCGTGACCATCACGTCGGTGGTCAGCATGAGCGCCGCGATGGAGGCGGCGTTCTGAAGGGCCGTGCGGGTTACCTTGGCGGGGTCGATGATGCCCATCTTGAACATGTCGCCGTACTCGCCGGTCATGGCGTTGAAGCCGTGCGTCTTCGGCATGCCCTGCACATCGGCGACGACGACCGAGCCGTCTCGGCCGGCGTTCTGGGCGATCTGCCGCAGCGGCTCTTCGAGTGCCCGCATGACGGTCTTGATGCCGAGTTTCTCGTCGCCGTGGGCCTTCCTCATGACTGCCTCGACGGTCGCGGCCGCCCGCAGGCACACCACGCCGCCGCCGGGAACGATGCCTTCCTCGACGGCCGCGCGGGTCGCGTGCATGGCGTCTTCGACGCGGGCCTTCTTCTCCTTGACTTCGGTCTCGGTCGAGCCGCCGACCTTGATGATCGCGACGCCGCCGGTCAGTTTCGCCAGGCGCTCTTCAAGTTTCTCACGGTCGTAATCGCTGGTGGTGGCCTCGATCTGGCGGCGGATGAGGGCGATGCGCTCCTTGATGTCGGACGGCTTGCCACCGCCCTCGATGATGGTCGTCAGGTCCTTGTCAATCTCGACGCGCTTGGCCTTGCCCAGTTGGTCCATCTCGATGTTCTCAAGTTTGACGCCGAGGTCTTCGCTGACGAACGTGCCGCCCGTCAGGACCGCGATGTCGCCCATGATGGCCTTGCGCCGGTCGCCGAAGCCCGGGGCCTTGACGCCGCAGACCTTCAGAACGCCGCGCAAACGGTTGACGACCAGCGCCGCGAGGCACTCGCCCTCAACGTCCTCCGAGATGATCAGGAGCGGGCGGCCGGCCGTCACGACCTTCTCCAGCAGCGGCACGAGTTCCCTGAGGTTCGAGATCTTCTTCTCGTGGATAAGGATGACGCAGTCTTCCAGCACGCACTTCATCGTCTGCGGATCGGTGATGAAGTACGGGCT
>JAPLMO010000234.1 GCA_026386995.1 Planctomycetota bacterium
CTTTCGGTTTCTTCGGCATGTCGGGCTCACTTTCGGAAGATAACGCGCTCACCTTCGGTTCGCGGCTAAACGGAGCATCGGCAATCGGGCGTTTGCCCCGGGTTTCGATGAACACACGGCCGGCGCCCTTGCCGCGCACTTTGCCGATGACGGCGGCGTCGGTCACGCCGCGCTTGTGCAGGCGAGCCACGAGCGCGTCGGCCTTCTTCTTGGGCGCGGCGATCAAGAGGCCGCCGGAGGTCTGGGCGTCCATGCAGACCTCGAGCATCGCCTGCCCGATGCCTTTGCCAAGCGTGACGGCCGCGCCGGAGGACTCGCGGTTCCGCTCGACACCGCCCGGAACGATCCCCTGCCCGACCAGTTCCAGCACGCCGGGCAAGAGCGGAAGGTCGTCCCAGACGATCTCGACATCGGTCCCGCTGCCTGCGGCCATCTCCGCCAGGTGGCCGATGAGGCCATAGCCGGTAACGTCCGTGCAGCCGTGCGCACCGCACTCGATCATCGCCTCGGCGGCGGTCTTGTTGAGTGCGGTCATCGACCGGGCGGCCGCCTCCAGCGCCGCCGCGGGGGCGCGATCGATCTGCGCCGCAAAGGCGACGATGCCCGTGCCGAGGGGCTTGGTGAGGATCAGCACGTCGCCCGGCCGCGCTCCGGCCCGCAGCGTCAGGCGCTTCGGGTCCACAACGCCCGTGACGGCGAAACCCGCCTTGATCTCGGGGTCCTTGATGCTGTGGCCGCCGATGACGGCCACACCCGCCTCGGCCATTTTGTCGATGCCGCCGCGAAGGATCTCGTGCAGGACCTTCTCGGGAATCGTCCCGATGGGGAACCCGACGATCGAGAGCGCCACGAGCGGCCGGCCGCCCATCGCGTAGATGTCGCTGACGGAGTTGGCCGCCGCCACCTGGCCGAAGAGGTACGGGTCGTCCACGGAGGGGGTGAACACGTCGACCGTCTGGACCAGCGCGGTGCCGTCGCTCAGTTGATACACGCCCGCGTCGTCGCCGGCGGCGGCGCCCACGAGCACCCGCGGGTCGGCCGGGAACGCGAGGCCCTCGATGACGCGTTTCAGCGACGCCTGGTCGATCTTCGAGGCGCAGCCGGCGCTGGTCACGAGGTGCGTCAATCGCACGGGGCCGGCGGGCGCCTCCAGCCGCTCGCCCGCGCAGAGGCAGACGTCCTTTTCCTTGAGAACGTCGCACGGGCAGGGTTTGCGGGCGTCGCAGATACAGTGGCCGAGGCGCATCGAGCGCTGCATGACGCGTCGGCGTTTCTCAAGGTCCTTCATGGAGCAGCCTTATCCGGCGAAACAGACGCCGCATTATACGCCCCGGCCCGAGGCGCGCCAAACGGGCAACGGCGTCCCTATTAAAAAAGGCAGGAGAGGAACAGTGTCGTCCTCTCCTGCCGTTACTCGCGTCTCGGAAGATCAGTTGACCGTGACCCAGCACTCTTCCGTCTGCTTGGCGTCGAAGGGACCCGCGATAGACACTTTCACCTGGACCTTGCCGCTTACCGTTGTAGGTACTCGCCACGAGTACGCGCAGGACCCGCCTCAACCATACTCAAAGTTGCCCTGCGATAAGACGTTCCCCTTCTCGTCGAGGATCTGGAACTGCGGTTTCGGGGCGACCGTCATGCCTTTCCTGAGGGTGTTCGCGGCATACTGCTCGCCGGCCTTGCCAATGATCGCCACGCCGATGGAAACCTCTTTCCCCTTGGCGGAGTTGACGGGCTTGCCGACCAACGCCTTGAGCGTCAGCGGCGGACCGGCGTCAATCATGCTGGTGGCGCCCTCCGCGATCTCGATACTCTTAAGATTGCCGAAGGGACCCGTGCTCTTGATGGACCAGACCTCGGGCTTACCCCTGCCGGCGTTGCCTGCCGCCTGCGCCGTAAGGGTTGCCGGCGTGTAAGTGCCCGCGGCCATGGGGCATTCTCTTCCACTCGGGACCAGGACCGGCTTGCCGTCGATCTTCAGTTCCAGCATCAACCCAGCCGGCACTTTGATGTTGCCGGTCGGCTTGGAGGCCGACTGGACCGTCATGGCCGCCATCGCCAGAACTGCCACCATCACAAGTGAGATCTTCTTCATGAGCGATCCCCTTACGGTTGGCCCGCCTTTTTCACTGCCATGTACCCTATTATACGACAAGTCGCCCCGCGGATACAACATTTTTCGGCCCGCCGGCAACCCACAGTTGCAGGTGCCTGCCGCCGTGGGGCGAGGCTGCTCGCGCAGCACAGTGCTTCCTTAGTAAGTCAGACGACGGAGCGGCGAAAATGTTTCACGAAAATCCGGCCGGGGCTCATGTTGCCGCCGGCACGGCCTGATTCGGCGACTTCGTGTACTGGTCCGTCAACTTTGATTATGCCGGGTGCCACGGCTGCGCCTTGTGCAGCCGTGGTCGTCGGCAGGGATACACGGCTGCAAACTGCGCAGCCGTGGCACCCAACGCCGTTAACCAAGTGCTGATGAGAACTGATTTCTGATAGCGGCAATTCGAGCTGTTTCGTGCCGTGAGAGGCTGTGGAGTTTCGGAGGTCCGGGCGGATGATCGTTCTTTTTGCGAG
>JAPLMO010000088.1 GCA_026386995.1 Planctomycetota bacterium
GTGGCCAGCGGAAAGACAGGCACGATCAATGCGGACATTAATTATGGTGGTGCTGGTTCGAGTGGTAACATTCTGACGCTGACTGGCGGTGGCAAGTTGGTTCTGGCTGGCAATACATTGCTTGTCGCCAACGACGGCGGCAACAAGAGTGCCTATTTCAGCGTCGAGGGCGGCAGCGAACTCGACGTTACAGGGACGCTGGCGACCATGATCCTCAACCTTAACACTAGGGGTTCTTCAGGCAATACCTACATGGGAGGTTCCTCCGGCAGCAACATCCTCAAGGTAACCGGATCCAGCGGCCGCCTGGTCACCGGCAACTTCAACATCGGCTCGGCCGGCAACAACGGGAACCAGGTGTACATCTCTGCTCCCGGTACGTACAGCACCACAACGTCTCTCCCCACGACGGTTTCGTGGACGTTGTACGGCAACAGCGCCCAGTTGAACATGAATTCCTCCAACAATCTCGTCCAAATTGATAGCGGAGCCTATGTTCTTCAGAACTCGGGCGGCGGTAGCCCTGGATGGAAAATTGGTTCAGCCGCTGGCAATAACGGCAATCAACTTATCGTCACCGGCACCGACACCACGGTCAGCAGAAACAACAGCGGTAACCTCCATGTTGGCGCTATTGGCAGCAACAACTATTGCGAGATTTCCGCCGGCGCCTTGTTCGTTGGCGGTCGCCCGTACATCGGTGTGGGCAACGGTGCCGACGCCACGAACAATAATGAAATGCTCGTGACCGGAACAAGCGGCAGCGGAACGCCCTCTTACTACAGGCACAACGGCGGTAGCAACGGCGATTTTGTTGTCGGCAATTCAAACAATGCGAGCAACAACAGTTTCCAGGTCGCGGCAGGCGCTAGGGCCGACATTTTCAGTACGTCAACCAGCAGAACCCAAGGCATCGGCGTGGCGTCCGGCTCGAACAACAACTATGTCAGCGTCACCGGCGTCGGCTCCGTGTTAAACTTGATCTCGTTGAGGGAATATACGATCGGCGGCACTGGCTCGGTCGCGGGCGGCAGTGGCAACCACATTGACGTCTCCGACGGCGGTTCGCTCATTATGAACAACACGGATAACACGATGCCGCTGCCGGCCTCCGTGTCGTGGACCATGTGGGCCGCATGTCCAACGACTTCGACCGCCTTGGTTCTGGCGGGCGCCACTTCGGCCCTGAATATCGGTAACGGCAGCAGCAATGTCAGCCTGGTAAAGATTGGCGCAGTGAATGGTCACAGCGGAGTCGAACTCCAAAACGCAACGAGCGCCTTGAACTTCAACAATGGTCGCTTGAGCATGGTGGGCGTCAGCGGAAACCTCGTTTCCGGCAGCGGCACGGTGAATCTCAACGGCCCAGCCTATTTTGACACGGCCGGCCTCACGGCCTCGATCGATAGCGTGATCGCCGACCCGTTCGCTTCCGGCGGCACGCTATACAAGGAGGGCGCCGGCACGCTGACGCTCACTCAGGTTAACACCTACGGCGGCCCCACCGTTGTCAACGGCGGCACGCTGCAAATCGACACCGGCACGGCCAACACCGGCACGATCAACAGCACCAGCGGCATCACGATTAAAGACGGCGCCAGGTTCCTGTACAACAACAGCAGCACCGCCTTGACCCAGCCGATTACGGTCGAGAGCGGCGGCGCCCTCGGCGGCACGGGCAACATCGACGTTGCGACGACCATCGGCGGCGGGGCCAGGATTTCCCCCGGCGCCAGCGTGGGCGAACTGAAGTTCGACACCAAAAACATGAAGTGGGAGAACGGCGGCAGATACGTGTGGGAGA
>JAPLMO010000151.1 GCA_026386995.1 Planctomycetota bacterium
CGACAGGGCCGACATCACCTTCATCCGATCCCGTTCCTTCGCACTCATTCGTAGTTCCATCCTCTTTCGTTCGGCTGTTCACCCCGAAAGAGGACATTTCTAATTTGCGGAAACCGGACATTATCACTTTGCGGCGACAGCAACTGCGCCCGAAACTGCGCCGGAACTGCGCCCGGAACTGCACAGGACCAGGAGACCGCCAAAGCCGACACGGCCGCCGGCAACCCGACCAGGGCGGGGCGGCTCACTTTGGCCGCCATGGACTCCGATCCGAAGTACCAGGCGCTGTTTCGAGAGGCGAAAAGCGAGGACCTGCGCGGCGTCTTCGCGTCCGGCAAGGCCGAAAAAGTCAGGCTTAGGCGCGAGGCCGCTTCGGCGACGGAACGCGGCGAACTTTCCGAACTGACATTCGTCCACGCCCCCTGGAACACCCTCGATCCCGACGTGCGGCGTGAGGCTTTGATCGTCGCCGAAACGCTCGCCGAATCGTACGCGCCGAACTCGCCGCAAGGCCGGGCCCTCGGTAAGATCATTATGGGCGGCGGCAAAGACGTCGGCGGGGCGGTTGAGGAACAGAAGGAAAGAATACTGCGGATCATCCGGGAAGGGCAGGGCGGGTACAGAACATCCGTCGCCGGGTACAGAACATCCGTCGCCGGGTACGGCATCCATCCCGACCCGATCCTCGCGGACCGCATCGCCGGCAAGATCACGCGCGAGCAGGCGGCCGAGGCTTACAGCCGCGTCGGCCGGGGCGAAGAGTACTCGGCCGAGTGGTTCCATCCCAGGATCGAGGGAGAAGGAACGGCCATGCCGTTTCAGGAGGCGGTGGGAGGGGGCAAGGAACCGGCCGATATGACGCAGGCGGAGTTTGTTGCGGCCAACCGCGACAACTTCTATCGGCACCCGGTTCGTAAACGCCTCTTCCTTAAGGCGACCCCTCACTCCGTCTGGACCATTCCAGACGAGTTTCAGGCAAACGGCAGGCTGATCCGGCCCAAAGACGAAGTGCTTGGGGCGATGCATCGAAGTATCGTTGAGGAACAGATTGCTATCGCCGAGAGGGGGCAGGCGTTTAACGCCCTGCCCTACGAACGCGGAAAACCCATGCCCTCGCCGGAGGCCCTCGCGGCGTATCCGGACCTGGCCGCTAGCGCGACCCCCGCCCCCGCCTCTGGATTCCTCTTTCAAGAGGCGGGCGACAAGCGGCCGTGGGAAGGGTCGGGCCTGCCGCCGTTGCCGGACCGCGTGCCGGTGGTGCATGTGGATCCTAGCGCGGTCATTGAGGCGACGCGACGAGAAGGGAGCCTTCGCAAGGGCGCACGGGCGGCCGCAAAGGCGTTCGCCGGTCGCACCGTGACCAATAATCACACGGGATGGCCGATTGATATTTCAATGGAAGGTGTCAGGCATGCCACTTCGCACGCGGCCTTGACGCGAGATCAGTTTTTGGTCACGGCGGCGATTCCGGACTTGTTGCAGTCGGCGGTGCTGACCGGCACGGCAGCCGACAGGCTGGGACGCAAAGAAGTGCTGGCGGTGCACACCCTTTATGCGCCGGCCGAAATGGGTGACAAGTTCTACCGCGTTAAGATGATCGTCCGCGAGACGCGAGACGGCCGGCTGTTTTATGACCAGCATACCCTAGAAAACAAGATGCCCGCCGGGTTACCGGGCCTCGCCGTTACCGGCGGGAACCCACCTTCAGCGGGCATCACCTCAATGAGTATAACCGATCTTTTGCGGGAAGTCAAGGAAGGACCGCCGCGAGGCGCCCCCCCCTCCGCCGCCGGTTCGGAGACCCTCTTTCAGTCCGCCGCCGACGACGCCGCGGGCGCCGCCCGCAAGCCGAAGCCTGTGGACCTGCTTCGCCCTGCCAGCGCCCTTCTCGGCTTGCCTGGCCAGGGGAAGGGGATCGACTGGCAAACCCTCAATCTGCAACCGAGTCTTACGCCCGAGATGGGCGCCATCGTCGCGGACCTGCGCGCCAAAGACGGGGCGCGGCTCGCCCTCGAAAAGAAACTCGGCGTGGCGATCGCGGACCTGCAAAGTTCCGAAGTGGCGTACAGTTTCCACCCGGCCTGGCCGGTAGAATTGTAGGTGATGGGTTGTCGCGCGGCCGCAGATTGATTATACTTATGCCCCGTAAAGGCAACCGGGGTGGGAGTATGCCCATTAAGAAGACAATCGGCGAAATCCTGGAGGAAATGAGCCGCACCCTTGCCCACGTTCCTCCGGAAGGCCTCGACCGGCTCGTCGAGGCCGTCCTGTCGGCCGACCGCATCTACGTGGCGGGCGGCGGGCGGTCGGGGCTGATGGCCCGCGCCTTTGCCATGCGCCTGATGCACCTGGGTCTGAGGACGTACGTCGTCGGCGAGACCACCACGCCCTCGATCAGCAGCGGCGACCTTCTGGTTTCCTGCTCAGCCAGCGGTGAGACGCAGGTTACCGTCCTGGTCTCGCAGGTGGCCCAGACGGCCGGCGCCCGGGTCTTCGCCATCACGGCAACGCCGGACTCGCCGATGGCCCGCCTGGCGAACGAAACCATCGTCATCGGGGCCCCGACCAAGCATACGCCGCGCGGCGTGGGTGACTCCAATCAATACGGCGGCTCGCTGTTTGAACAGGCCATCCTTGTGCTCCTGGACGCCGTAAGTTCCGAGATCGGCCGGCGCCTGGGAACGGCCAAGCAGGACCTCGACGCGCGCCACGCGAACTTGGAGTGAAAACCCGGCCTCCGTTTGGTTGACAGATACCGTGAGAGCGTCTAGACTCGACAACGCCATGATTCAGACCCGAGAAGATAATGAGGGCGTTGCGCCCGTGAACGTGCCATACGTGCGGCCGCCGTCGAATCCGCCCGCTGTCGCCTGGCGATGGTTGATTCGGCTGGCCGGCCAGTTGCGCCGGCAGTATCTGTGCCGCCTGAGGCCGGACTACGTGGCGGAGGCCAAGGCGGCCCGCCGCGGCCAGTGCCGCCGTTGCGGATCGTGCTGCAACCTGACGTTCCAGTGTCCCTTTCTGGACGAGGGCAGCCTGTGCAAGTGCTACGACAAGCGGACCCGCTCTTGCCAGGAGTTTCCGATCGATGCCAGGGACCTCAGGCTGACGCGCGTTCCCTGCGGTCACTACTATGACTCGCCGCCGGAGGACATGGGTCGTGCGGATTCCTCTGGCTGAATACGGGGTGCGGGAACTGCTGCTCTTCGGAGGGGCGGCGCTGGCGGGCCTGGTGGCGACGGCCGTCTGGGCGTGGTATCTGACGCCCGTTTTCGCTGCCGTGCTGGTCTTCGTTGTGGCCTTTTTCCGCGATCCCACGCGCCAGGTTCCGACCGAGGCGGGGGCTGTCGTGGCCCCGGCGGATGGGAGGATCACTGAGGTGACCGAGGCGGTCGAGCCGCA
>JAPLMO010000375.1 GCA_026386995.1 Planctomycetota bacterium
GTTTCGGGTAGCACTTGACCATGGCCTCGCAGGTTTCGGCGACACCGAGGGTGTGCTCAAGGAGGCCGCCAAGGTACGCGTGGTGCAGCCTCTCCGCGGCCGGGGCGCGCTTGAGGTCCTGTACGAGGGCCTCGTCTGCCCAGATGGCCGCCACGAGGGCCCGCAAAGCCGGGCGCTCGACGCTGTCCAGCAACTTCTTCAGGCGCGCGAATTGCTCTTCGGGGTTCCCCGGGCCGACCGCGAGGAAGTCTTCCAGTCGGACCTCGTTTTCCTTTGCCGGGCGCATCGCCTCGATGAGGATCTGGAGGCTGCCGGCGTATTCCCCCAGGCGGCCCTTGACCAGCGTGTACCCGCCCTGCGGGATGGCCGCAAAGAGCGCCTGCGTGGCGTCCCACATGACGGCCGGCAGTTCGCCGGTCCGGTCGCGGAGTTTGGCCGAGATGAAGAAGGCCCCTTTCTTGGTCGTCCGCAGGTCCTTCTCGGCGACCAGGAAGACGCCTTCGATGCTCTGGCCGGGCGTGGTCAGTTGCTCGATGAAAAGTCGTGGCATGGGTTTCTTTCTAGGCGATTGCGCGGCGGGTCTCCTGACCCGCCGCGCGATTCGATGGCGCCTTCTCGGCGCGGTGGGTCAGGAGACCCACCGCGCACCTATAGCTAGTGTCCGAGGCTCTCGAGCGTCTGCCTGTACAACTGCTCGAACTTCGGGTACTCCATATACTCCACGTGTCCGTCGGCCGCGAGGACGTTCAGGCCCGGCGGTCGGGCGTCGTGCGGCCAGATCTCGTAGGCGAGGACCTTCAGGTCCGGGTTCCGCCGGGCGCTTTCCTTCGTCATAGGCACGAGTTCGTAGTCGCCCGCGTCGAGGTGCTGTGTCCGACCGGGGTTCTCGAACACTTTCTCGTCCACCAGGAGCCGCGCCTTCGTCAGGACCGACCAATTCTGCGGGTAGGTCCCCTTGTCGGCGGCGTAGATGAGGATCGCGCGGCCGATGGCCCTGAGGTTCTCGGCCGAGGCTTCGCGGGCCGCTTCCAGCCGCACGGCCGTCGTGAGCCGGTCGACGAGTCGCTCCACCGCATCGCGCGACATCGTCAGGTGCACCGTCGGGCCGTCGACTGTGGTGCGGTAGAACGGTTCCGGCGGCGGCTCCTGGAGCGGCTGGCCGCCTACGAGGGCCGGCAGACGCATTTGCAGCGGGTCGGCCATCGCCTGGAGCGCGGCGACCATGAACGGCGCCATCGCCGGCGAGGTGAATCGGATGTCGGCTCGCAGGGCGTCGGCGTCGCGCGAAAGGTCCAGCGACGCCGTCAGGTCCTCCGCTTGGACTGCGAGTCGCACCAGGTTGTAGTAGATGCCGAACTCCATCGCCTGTTCGCCGTCCATGTTCGGCCTGAGGACCTTCCGCTGGTACGCCGCATACTCGGTGATGAAGGCATCCTTGACGGCCGGCGAGATGCGGGCCGCCAGGGTGATGTGCCCCGGAGCGGCCAGGGCCGCCACCGGCAGGGGCCCGGCCGGCGCTCCGGCCACGAGGCGCGAGGCATTGAGCATCTGCGGCAGGTAATCGCGGGTCTCCCGGCCGTCGCGCGTGGCCAGGAGGACCAGACGCGGGCTCACCACGACCAGCACGGAATCCTCGCCGAAGCGGTACGGCTGCGCGTCCAGGCCTGCGACGGCGGGTGCCTCGACCAGGTCCGGCAGAAGGTCCGCGGCCTGCACGTCGCGGGTCATCTCGAACGCCATTCCCGCCCGTATGGCGGCGAAGCGGCCGTCTTCCCAGACGGTTTCAACGACGTAGGCGGCCGCGGCCACGTTCTTCTGGAAATCGATCCCCTTGGGTAAGTTCTTCTGGAACCGCCCGTACAGCCCCGTTTCCGCGGAGGCCAACTTCTTCCCCAACTCCGCCTGGTTGAGCGAGGCGACGCGCACGAGTAAGGCCAGGTCGGCGTCGTCCGGGACGTAAGCGAGGACGGGCGAGGGCTGGGCCGGCGGCTCAGCTATAGGAACGATTGCGGTCCGGCCGCAACTTTTCCTTGCCCGCGGCCCCGTGCGGCCCTAGGATTCGACGCTTGCGCTTGGCCGTGTACCCGCGGCCAAGGTACTTGCCTGGTGTTGGCCCCGCAGATGTGGCACGGTCGCCGCGGCGACCGTGGGGAACATCGTGGGCCGTCGCCAAGGTCGCCGCGGCGACCGTGACACATCCGCGATTGCATCTTTGGGGCGACTGGTTAAGCACATACGGGTCAGGCGATTATGGCGACAGAATACGAAGAGCAGCGACGCAAGAAGGCCGAGGCCCTGCGGCAACTTGGCTTGGACCCCTTCGGCCACCGCTACGAGGACACGATCGAGACCGCCGAGGCGCGGAAGCGCTTCGAGACCGCCGGCGAAGGCGCCCCGGCCCGTGTGGCGGGGCGGCTGATGGCCATCCGCGAGTTCGGCAAACTCATCTTCGCCGACCTCTGGGACTGGACCGGCCGCATACAGGTCGCATTCAACAAGAAGGGTCTCCCGGAGGAGACCTGGCAGCGCGTCAAACTGTTGGACCTGGGCGACTGGGCGGGCGTGGAAGGCCGGCTGGTCAAGACCCGCACGGGCGAGATCACTATCGAGGTGGCCAAGTTCGAGATCCTCTCGAAGGCCCTCCTGCCGCCTCCCGAGAAATGGCACGGCCTTACGGACGTCGAGGCGCGGTACCGCCAGCGCTACGTGGACCTCTTCGCCAACCCCGAGGTGCGGGACCTGTTCCTCAAGCGGTCGCTCATCATTGACGAGATCCGCCGGTTCCTGCGCGAGCGCGGCTTCGTGGAGGTCGAGACGCCGGTCCTCCAGCCCATCTACGGCGGCGCGGCGGCGCGGCCGTTCATCACGCACCATAACACGCTCGACACGGACTTCTTCCTCAGGATTTCGCCGGAACTGTACCTGAAGCGGCTGCTCGTGGGCGGCATGGAGCGGGTGTTCGAGATCAGCCGCGTGTTCCGCAACGAGGGCATCTCCACGCGGCACAACCCAGAATTCACGCTGATGGAACTCTACCAGGCCTTCGGCGATTACAGCGACATGATGGAAATTGTGGAGACGATGGTCGAGCACCTCGCCAAGGTGGTCTCGGGCGGCAAGACGTGCCTGCCCTTCCGCGACCTGATGATTGAGTACAAGGCCCCCTGGCGGCGGGCGCTCTACGGCGACCTCCTGGCCGAGCACGCGGGCGTCAAACTGGGCGACGAGGCTGCCATCCGCACCAAGGCCCGCACGCTGGGCGTCGAGGAATCCAACAAGCACATCGACGTCGTGACGCACGCGGTCTTCGAGGCGACCGTCGAAGAGCATCTCGTCCAGCCGACGTTCGTGCTAGACTGGCCCGCGCGGCTGTGTCCGCTTACGAAGCGCAAGGCCGGCAATCCGAACATCGCCGAGCGGTTCGAGCCGATGGTGGCCCGCATGGAAATCGGCAACGCCTACACGGAACTCAACGATCCGGACGTGCAGGAAGAGGCGTTCCGCACGCAGTTGGCCGGTCAGGACGAGACGATGGCCGTCATGGACGAGGATTTTGTCGAGGCCCTGAAGTACGGCATGCCGCCGGCGGGCGGCCTGGGCATCGGCATTGACCGGTTGGTCATGCTGCTGACGGGCGCCCCGAGCATCCGAGACGTCATTCTCTTCCCGGCGCTGCGCCGGAAGGGCGAGGCGCCCGAGGCGCCGCCAGCCGAAACGCCGCAATAGCGGGTGTGGCACGGCTGGCTTGTCCAGCCGTGGCGGAAGGCCCGCTGACGTCTCCCACGGCTGGACAAGCCAGCCGTGCCACAATGCGATGCAGATGCTGAACACGTAATACGGTCGGGGCTCGACGAGGTCGAATCGAATGTGGTCTGAGTGGCTTTCATCTCCCGGCGTGGCGGAGGCGATCGTGGGCGGCGCGCTGGTCCTGGCGGGCCTGGCGGCCGTCGTGCTCGCATCGCCGGTCTACAAGCACATCCTGTGCATGCGGTATCTGTTCGCGGGGTGGAAGGCCGTCGTGCCGCTCGTGTCGGCCCTGCCTGCGGCGCTGGGCGTGTTCCTCCTGATCCTGGTGTTCGCCATCATGGACGGTTTTGTGCGCGACACGCGGGAGATGACCCGCGGGACGCTGGCCGACATCATCGTCGACGCACACATGGAAGGCCTGCCGTACTACGACGAGTTCATCCGGCGCATCGACGCCATCGAGGGCGTCGAGTCGGCCACGCCGCTTGTCCAGACGTACGCGATCATTCGCGTCAAGCCGCGCATCCAGGCCATCAAGCCGATCGTGCGGCCGTGCATGGTGATCGGGATCCGGCCCGAGCAGAAGGCCAAGGTCGGGCGGTTCCAGCAATACCTCGTGCGCCAGCCGCCCGACGCCGCCGACCCGGCGAGCCTCCTGGCCGTGCCGCCGGCGTACCGCCGTGCGGGCGAGCCTGTTCGGTCGGGCTGCATCGCGGGCATCGGCCTCATCGGCACGCCGTGGCGGACGGTCGTGATGGAGAAGGGCTACGAGAACGCGGGCTCCCGGGTGCTTCTGTGCTTCATGGCGGGCGGGGCGTTTATCATCTTTCTGTTCGTGTGGCAGGCGAGCCGCCGCAACTGGGGGCGGCGGCTGTGGCGCGTGGCGATGGTCGCGTGGGCGTTGGCAGTCGCAGCGATTGCGGTCGAGGCCGCGCTCATCCCGGTCTACGAGAAGCCCATGGAGCGGCGCCAGGTCGTCGACGTGCCGCTGGTGGACTATGGCGACGACCTCCTGATCTCGACGATTCCGATCCGCCCCAGCGGTGCGATGGAGCGCGAGGTCGGCGGCATGCCGAAGATCAGCGAGAAGATCTTCGCGCTGGTCGATGTCTTCAAGAGCGGCTACTGGGAGGCCGATTCGTCGCACCTGTACGTCGATTTCAGCGTGGCCCAGCAGATGGCCGGGATGGAGGGCCAGCCGGCCTCGGACGACAAGCCCGCCGTTCCCGCTCGCGCGAGCCAGGTACAGATCAAGGTCCGCAACCCGGCCGAGGCGCAAAAGATCGTCGAGAAGGTCGGCGGTGCGTGGCGCGAGTTTGTCAGGGAGCGGCCCGAGGCGGGTCTTCTGCAACTCTCGGTCAACACGTGGGAGACGCAGCAGCGGATGATCCTGACGGTCGTCGAGATGGAGCGGAACATTACGGCGCTGATGCTGGGCCTGATGTTCGTGGGCTTCGCGGTCCTGATCGCCCTCATCTCCTACGTCATGGCCTATATCAAGAGCCGCGACGTGGGCATCCTGAAGGCCGTGGGCGCCCACGACGCCGGCGTCGGCAGCCTCTTCCTGGGCTACGGCTTCATCATCGGCGTCATCGGGACGGTGCTGGGGCTGGGCGGCGCGCTCCTGATGATCTACTACCTGGACTCGCTGGAGGTCTGGGTGAACGCGACGTTCGACGTCAACGTGTTCCCGCGCGAGATGTACTACTTCGAGCACATCCCGCGGCACATCTCGGCGCTGTGGTGCGTGGTCGTCAGCGGGGCGGTGCTGGTGCTGGCGACGCTCGCGAGCATGGCGTGGGGGCTGCTGGCGGCCCTCCGGCAGCCGGTGGAGACACTGCGGTATGAGTGAGCCGATCCTCCAGGCCCGGACCCTCACCAAGGATTACTGGATGGGCGCCTCGCGCCTGCGGGTCCTCCACGAGGTGAGCCTGACCGTGCCGCGCGGCGAGTGGCTGTGCATCCTCGGCCCTTCGGGGAGCGGCAAGAGTACGCTGCTTCACCTGATGGGCCTGCTGGATAAGCCGAGCGAGGGCCAGGTGATCTTCGAGGGCCAGGACGCCTTCGCGCAGCCGAAGCGGTGGCGCGACCGCATGCGGAACGAGGCCATCGGGTTCGTCTTCCAGTTCTACCACCTGATGCCGGACCTGTCGGTCCTGGAGAACACGCTCTTGCCGTCGATGATCCGCACGCCGCTGATGCGGTGGCCCGAACTCGGCCTCTCGGATCGCGTGCGGCACCTGCCGAAGGAACTCTCGGGCGGCGAACGCCAGCGCACGGCCCTGGCCCGCGCGCTCGTGCACGAGCCGCGCGTGCTCTTCGCCGACGAGCCGACCGGCAACCTCGACTCCGCCACCGGCGCCGAGATCATGCGGGTCCTTGCGCGGCTGAACAAGAAGCGTGGCCTGACGGTCGTCATGGTCACCCACGACGAGCGGATCGCCCGCCAGGCCCACCGCGTCCTTCACCTGGAGGACGGCAGGCTCTTGCAGCGCTCCTAGCCGTCCGCTATATTTCAGACATTCCGCAGGCCATTTGTAACCCCTCAGTCACGGGTGCCTTTTGTTACCGAGGGTGGCACGGCCGGCTTGTCCGGCCGTGTTTCTGGCATGGCACCACGGCCGGGCAAGCCGGCCGTGCCACATCTGCGGGAATGTCGCCGATTTCGGCGGGAAGGATGACGGCTATGGCTCCGAAAGTCTGGCTCAACGGCGAACTGGTGGACCGCGAGAAGGCGGTCATCTCGGTCTTCGACCACGGCCTGTTGTACGGCGACGGCGTCTTCGAAGGCATCCGCTCCTACAGCGGCAAGGTCTTCCGCCTCGAAAAGCACGTGCGGCGGCTCTTCGATTCGGCCAACGGCATCCGCCTGACCATCCCGATGGCCCCCAAAGACGTGGCCGACGCCGTCGTCGGGACCCTCAAGGCCAACAACCTCACGGACGCCTACATCCGCGTGGTCGTCACGCGCGGCGAGGGGACGCTGGGACTGGATCCGAACCGGTGCCTGAAGCCCGCCATGTTTATCATCACCGACAAGATCGCCCTGTACCCGCAGGAACTCTACGAGAACGGGCTGGACATCATCACGGCCGCCACGATGCGGAACCACCCGAACGCCGTCAACCCGCGCCTGAAAAGCCTCAACTATCTCAATAACATTCTTGCGAAGATCGAGGCCATCGACGCGGGCACCCTCGAGGCCGTCATGCTCAACCACCTGGGCTACGTGGCCGAGTGCACGGGCGACAACATCTTCATCGTCCGCGACGGGCGCCTCTACACGCCGCCCATCGCCGCCGGCATCCTCGAGGGCATCACGCGCGACGAGATTATAGATGTCGCCCGGGGCTTTAAGATCGAGGTCCGCGAAGAGAACCTCACCCGCCAGGACCTGTACACGGCCGACGAGTGCTTTCTGACGGGGACGGCGGCCGAGGTCGTGCCGGTCGTGCGGATCGACAAACGCACCATTGGCGACGGGAAGCCCGGGGCGACCACCAAGCGGTTGGCCGAGGAATTCCACCGGCGGACCCGCCAGTAACGTCCACCGTAACACGTGCCGCAACAAGGGGTTACGCTACGCTGCGGGGCGTTTTACTTTGCGCCGGGTTGGCTGCGCGAGTCAGTTGCCATTGGGCGTGCGCTTCAGGTCGAGGAACGATCCCCCACCGCATTATAGCAATTCACGCTTGACTGTAGCGAGTGTGTGCGCGGTGGGCAGTCTTGCCCACCGCGCCGCCTCTCGACATTCCGCGCGGCGGGCAGGACTGCCCGCCGCGCGAGGGGCTACAAGCAAGCGTGAACTGCTCTAGCCCGGCGGGAGCACGCGCTCGGCCGGCGGGACGGGGCCATCCTGCGGCGCCGGCGCTACGGGTTTCTGTGGTTGCCCTGTGGCGGTCAGGTACACGAGGATATTGAGGACCACCGCGCCGGCGTCGGTCGGCTTGTAGCCGCGGCAGTCGTAGGCCTCGTAGGGGCTCAGGCAGAACTCCGCGTCGAAGGGCGAGAAGACGCCCACCAGTCGCTCGCCTGCAAAGATGCCGTCCAGTTCCGCCCACGGCTTGACGGATCGCGTGATGCGCAGCGCGCGCCGGAACTCCACCCCATTCGTCAGATCATAACCCCCGGCGGCGTTCATGCTGCCGGTCATCATCGGGTGATCCTTAGGCAGGGGCTTGAGGTCCCAGCCGCAGGCCTTTGCCAGGGCCTTCATGGAGTCCGCCGCCTGCAGCGCTCCGCCGGCCGCGTTGGCCCAGAGGAACCCGCCCTTGCCTACGAACTCCTTCAGTGAAGCCCGCTCGGCGTCGCTCAGGGTGAACGCGCGGCTGGACGCAAGGTACGCGATGTCGTAGCCCTGGAGGTTGCCGGCCGATACGCCGCCCGTGTTGAAAGGCGGGCGCACGGGTTCCTTTACTTCCAGCGCGATGCCGAAAGAACCGTTGACGTACGCGGCCAGTTTCTGAAGCGCTCCGTAGTTGGCGCCCACGGCCCAGTTGCCGGAATGTTCAAGGCGGGCCATCTTCAGGGCCTTCTTCGGCCCCGGCTGAACGGCCCCGCCGTAGCGGGCGATCGGCGTCTCGTCTGCGAGTTTGGCCCGCAGCGGTGCGCGGTCCATGGCGTAGGTGAAAACGTTGATGCCCCACTGGAAGAGGTAGTCCTTGGAAAGGAACGCCCGCATCTGCCAGGGGCACGAGACGTCGTCTATGGAGTAGAAGAGGATCGTGCGGAGGCCGTCGTGGATGCCCATCAGTTCCGGCCGCTGTGAGAGCGGATATGGGTCGGTGAACACGGGATGGCTCGACCCCAGCGGTTCCAGGGGCCACTCCGGCCAGACTTCTTTGGCAAATCCCTGGACCCATTTTCGGACCGTCGGGTTGCCGCACGACGCCTCAAAGAGGATTGTTCCGCCGGTGTCCGTGAAGCCGCGGAGTTTGGCCTTGTCCTTCGGGGTCAGGTTGGGAACGCTCTCGGCCGAGATATATAGGACGGGGGCGTCGTGGAGTTCGTCCAGCGGCGCCGCCAGGTCCACGATCTGCCAGTTGAACATCTGCTCCTTGACGCGCTCGATGTAGGCCGTCAGGTTGGCGATGTCGCGGCGGTGGGCGTTCCAGGTGCCATCGAAACGGAGTTTGTTGAAGAGGATGGGCGAGCGGCCCTTGTAGAGGAACTGGAGTGCGAAGCAGGTGTCCGCCACCCGCCCGCCGCCCGACTCGTCGTTGGTGTCGGCCCAACTGCCGTCGCCCCCCTGCCGACTCAGGAGATACCGGGCACCGTCCTTGTACCAGTTGTTCTTGCCGAAGTACTTGTAGCCTGCGGCGATGCCGACGCGCTCAACGCAGTACAGCCAATACAGGGTGCGGCCGGCGCCGGGCTGGCCGGTGCTGAGGGGGTTCTCGGCGCCCGAGTAGTTCTTGGAGACCCAGGCAAGTGCCGCATCTATGCGGCGTTCGATGTCCATGGCGGAGGACTGGCTCCGGCCGCCCGAGCAAGGGCATCCGCTGGCCGGTTCGATGAAGTCGGAGATGATGTAGAGCGACGCCAGGCCGGCGGCGGTCATTGAGCCGTAGGAGTGGCCTTTGAATTGGTAGTGCCAACCGCCATCATCGTGCTGGCCGCGGAAGTAGAACGGCTTGGCACGGTGGAACACATCAAGCGGGAACTCGATGCCGACGCGCCCGGCCTCGTAGAGCGCCAGCAGGGGCCACTGCGAGACGGAGTAATCGTAATCCGAGCGGTCCAATTTGTAGCGCCAACCGCCGTAGGCGGACTGGCCCGCAATCACGCGGGCGATGTCCTCGCGCATCTTCTGGCGGATGGCGGCCTGCCGCTCGGCCGAGCAGCGGTTGTGCACGTACGCCAGGGCCATGATGCGCATGGGTAGTGCGTAGCCCTGCCTGTCGTTGAAGTCGCGGTCGGTGCTGAGCGACGTCAGGTAGTTCAGGCCCGCCGACATGAAATCGCGGTTCGGGTGCTCGCCGAGCCGCGCAAGGGTCATCAGCACAATCGCCGAGTTGCAGGACCGCCACTTCGCGTCGCCGGTGAACGACCCGTCGGGGTTCCGGAGGTTCAGGAGGAACGCTTTGCCTCGCTCAATGGCGCGGCTGACGGCTTCGTCGGTCACCTCGCCGGGCGGGGCGACCTGCGCGCCGGCGGTGCGCGCGGCACTCAGGCAGGTGAGGGCGGCCAGCGCCAGCAGTGCGATTTGGGACCGCATGGTTCTCGCAGGTGTGGCATGTGTGTCCATACTATGGCGCTCCTTTGTGCGGCGGGTACGGAAGCCCGCCGCGCAAAAAGCCAACCGGCACTGTGGTGTCAGACACGCATGGCCCTGACGGGCGCGGCCGGGCTACGGCTTCAGCGTCGAGAAATAAATCGCCAGGTTGGTCATGACTGCGGCGGCGTCCTCCGGCTTGTAGCCCTTGCACTTGAATGCCTCGTACTCGGTGGCGCTGAAGACGATGTCCAGGGGCGAGTACGCGCCGATCATCTTTTCGCCGTCGAAGATGCCGTAGAACTCGGCATAGTTACGGCCCAGGCGCGCCATCCGGAACCCGGTGCGGAACTCGACGCCCGACGTCAGGTTGTAGCCGAGGGCGGGGTCCATGCGGCCGGTCAGGAGGTCGTGGGTGTTGGGCAGGAGTTTCAACTGCCACCCCATTTCCGCCGCCAGTTGCCGCACCGACGCATCAAACGCCCCGGACCCGCACGACGCCTCGAACCAGAGGACCCCGCCCTTGCCGGCGTACGCCTTCAGGGCCTGTTTCTCCTCGGTGGTCAGGATGATGGCGCCGCTGCCCGTGAGGTAGGCCGCGGTATAGCCCGACAGTTCGTTCGGGGTGACGCCGACGGCGGTGACGGGTGATTGCGAAGTCTCCTTGACTTCCAGGGTGATGTTGGCCTTCTGCTTCAGGGCGGCGGCCAGTTTCTGGAAGCCGCCGTAGTTGGCGCCGGCTTCCCAGTCGCCGCCGTGTTTGACGCGGGCGATCTTCAGCGTGGTCTGCGAGCCGGCCTTGACGGGCTGCGTATAGCGGGTGGCCTTGGGCGGCAGGCCGGCCAGTTTGGCCCGCAGCGGCGCGCCGTCGGTTGCGTAGGTATACAGGTTGATGCCCCACTTGAAGAGGTAGTCTTTCGCCGTCACCGCCCTGGTCTGCCAGGCGCAGGATATGTCGTCGATGGAGTAGAACACGCTGGTGCGGATACCGTCGTTGATGCCCAGGAGTTCCGGCCGCTGCTTCAGCGGCGTCGGGTAGGTGAAGACGCCGTGGTCGGGGCCGAGGGGTTTCAGGCCCCACTCGGGCCAGACCTTCTTGGCGAAGTCCTGGAACCACTTGCGGGCCGCCGCGTTGCCGCAGGATGCCTCGAAGAGGACCGTGCCGCCCGTGTCGGTGAACTCGCGGAGTTTCTTCTGGGCCGCTTCATCGTCCAATTTCGGGGCGTTTTCGGCGCTGATATAAAGGATGGGCGCCTCGTGCAGTTCGTCCATGGGCGCCTTCAGTTCGACGATCTGCCAGTGGAATTGCTGCTCCTTGGCTCGCTCGATGTAACTGGTCAGGTTGGCCATGTCGCGCCGGTGCGCGTTCCAGATGCCGTCGAAACGCAGTTTGTTGAAAAGCACGGGGGCGCGGCCCTTGTAAAGGAACAGGAGGGCGAAGCACGTGTCTTCCGTGCTGCCCCAATTGCCGCCCCTATTGGCCTTCAGGAGGTGCTGGGCGCCTTCCTTGTACCAGTTGTGGTCGCCGAAGTACTTATACCCGCTGGCGATGCCGACTCGCTCAGCGCAGTAGAGCCAATACAGGGTGCGGCCGGCGCCAGGCTGGCCGTTGCTGTGGGGGTTATCGGCGGGCGAGTAGTTCTTGCTGAGCCAGGCGAGGGCCATTTCCAGGTGGCGCTCGTTCTCGGCGTCGGGCGGCCGGCTGCGCCCGCCACCGCACGGGCAGCCGCTGGAGGGGTCCAGCACGTCGTTGATAATGAAGAGCGAGGCCGCGCCTGCGGCGGCCATTGAGCCGTAGGATGGGCCCTGCTGGTAGTGCCACCCGCCGTCGGCGTTCTGCATCCTGAAATACAGGTCGCGGGCCTTACGGAGGCTATCGGTGGGAAACTCGATGCCCACGAGGTTGGCTTCGCGGAAGGCCAGGATCGGCCACTGAACAACGGAAAAGTCGTAATCGCTCCCGCCCCTGAGGGCGTATCGCCATCCGCCGTTGGTGGACTGGCCCACCTCTAGGCGCTTGACGTCCTCATACATTTTCTGCCGGACGGCGACCTTCTTGTCGCCCAGGAGTCTGCTGTAAATGTAAGAAAGGCCCATGATGCGGATCGGAACGCAATAGCCCTGCCGGGTGCCGAAGCCCTGGTCGGCGTCCAGGTTCAGAAGGTAGTCCAACCCATTGGACATGTGCGGGCGATTGGGATGCTCGCGCATGTACGCCAAGGTCATGAAGACCAGGGCCGACATGCCGCCGTGCCCGCCATCGCCGCCGTCGCCGAAAGAACCATTGCCCTTCGCGAGGCCGACCAGATGGTTCCGCCCCTCTTCAATGGCCTTGACGACCTCGGCGTCGGTTATGGCGAGGGCGGGGGTCGTCGGGAACACCGCCACGGTCACGATCACGGCCAAGGCCGCCACCACGGTCCTTCGAATTGCACGTTTCATCGCAGACTCCTGAACGGCGAGGCCAAGTCTCTCACTCGCTTACTTTACTACAGGCGAGAGCGATTCGCAAGCCCACGAAATGTCAGCCGAGGCAACAAAAACCCCTCCCCCCTGCCCCGGCGGCCGTGAGCCTCCGTACGCCTCTTACCATTGAATGCGACACTATCTTATACGCTTCCGGGGCCGTTGTGTAGCCAAAAAGTTGCATGTGGGCGTATCACTTGCCTGCTGAATTAGACGGCTTTTCCGGCTCCTACATATTGGGTATTTCGCGGCCGCCCGGCGTTCTTTTGAACTGACCCTTTGCATGCCGGGGGCCGGGTCCGTATGATGGTGCGGACCTTTTGGGCGAAATGACTGCTATGATCACGAATCCGCAATCCGAACAGGCCGACCCGCTGGCCGAGCAGATGGCCCGCCTTGTGTCGCTCGTGCGAAGCGGCGCGGCCGACGACCTCGATGCCGCCTGGATGGAGGCCATCGAGGACCAGGCCGTCGGCTTGCACGACCTCTGGCCGGTCCTGGACGAAGTGGCCTCCCGCAACGACGCCCGGATGATGGAGTCGCTGCTGTGGCTCCTCTTCTCGATCTGGGCCGAGGGCCGCGGCCCAGAGGCGGCGTTGGAGGCGGCGTGCCAGACCGCCGCTCTCGTGCCCGACACGGCCGCCCTCCGCGACGAGATCGCCGGCCTGTATCGGAAGGTGTACGCTTCGTTCCCCGCCATCGACACGCTGACCGAGATGACCCTTCAGAAGCCCGACGTGCCGACCGCGAAGGCGATGGCGGCCCTGGAGCGGTTCATTGCGCTTCCGCCCGGCACTTACGTCAGCGACAGCCGCCGCAAGAGCCCCGGCCGCGTCATGGGCGTGGAGACCGGTCGCAAGGTGCTCTCGGTCTCGTTCGGCGAGAGCGACCGGGCGTACGATGCCACCTCCGTCGATGCCCTCGAGGTCCTGCCCGCCGACGACTTCCGCGCCATGGCCGTCTTCGATAAGCCCCGGCTGGCGATCCTGGCCCGCGACGATCCTGCGCGGTTGGTGCGGATGGTGCTGGGGACCTACGGGCCCCGCATGGGCCTGAAGGACCTCAAGATACGCCTGGCCGACGTGGCCGTGCCGGCTGACGGCTGGTCGAAGTGGTGGTCAACGGCCAAGACGGCGGTCAAGCGTGACCCGCACGTCGAGATGTCGGAAGGGACGCAACCGGACTTCTTCCTCCGCAGCCGCCCGATGACGTTCGAGGCGGAAGTCCGCGATCAGTTTGACTCCGCCCAGGCCGCCGAGGAGAAACTGCTGGTCGTCCTGGGCTACCTGGGCGAAGGTCGCCGCGGCGACCCGCTTGAGGCCGAGGCGCTGAAGGCGTTTGCCGCAGACGTGGCGCGCCTGGCCGACCCTGCGAGCCGCGCGACGCCCGGCGAGCGCCTGGCGGCACAGGCGATTCTGGCGGATATCCTGGGCCACCTGGGCGAAGCGATGCCGCCGGCGCCGGCGGCAGCCGACGTGACGGCGGTCGCTTCTGCGGACCTCGCGGGCTGGGTGGTTTCGATCCGTAGCGACGAACTGGCCAACCGGGCACTGACCTTTCTCAAGCAGAGCCTCCCCGACCGATGGCTGGACGTCTTTACGAACGCGATGCCGGGCGCGTCGGCCGAGGTCTGCGAGCGGGTTGCGGCGGACCTGGCCGCGGCCGGCCGCATGGACCTCCTGGCGTCTGCCGCAGGCGAGATCGTGCGCCGGCCCGAGCAGTGCCTGGCGGCCCTGGCGTGGCTCTGGAAAACTGCCGGCCAGGAGAAGTACACCGAGGCCCTCGGGGCCTTGAGCCGCCCATCGATGACCGTGCGCCTCTTCCATGCCGCCAACGACCTGGCCCTGACGGACGTGGCCGACAAGGCCCGCAAACAGGAACTCCTGAATCTCGTGCGGCGGACCGTCGCCGCCAAGGACCTGGCCGGCGTCCGCGACGTGCTGAAAAATACCGATGCGGCATGGGCGAAGGAAATCCGCACGGCCGTGTCGCGCAACGCCGCCCTCTCCGACCACCAACGCATCCAGGTGCTGGAGATTCTCGGCCACGTGCACCCCGTGCCGATCGCCAAGACCGTGCCGCCCTGGGAAGAGGACGTGATCTACACAACGTCGGCCGCGCTGGTGGAGCGCCAAAAGGAGTTCGAGGAACTCATTCACGTGAAGTTGCCGAAGAACAGCACCGCCATCGGTGAGGCGGCGGCTCGCGGGGACCTCTCGGAGAACGCCGAGTTCACGGCCGCGCTTGAAGAGCGCGATCGCCTGACCGAGCGGGCCAACGCCATGCAGGCGGAACTCGTGAAGGCCAAGCCCATTACGCATGTGATGGTCGCCGGCGACACCGTCAACGTCGGCTCGACCGTCCGGGCCAGGCGCCTGTCGACCGGCGAGGAGGAGACGCTCACGTTCCTCGGCCCGTGGGACGCCGACACCCGGAAGGGCATCTACTACTATAAGGCCCCGCTGCCGCAGGCATTCATGGGCAAGGCGGTGGGCGGGACGGTCGTCCTGCGGACCGACTCCGGCGAGGAGCGGTGGGAAATCCTGGAGATCAAGCCGGCGATCTGAAATCCCGAATCGCAGATTTCAAATTCCAGATCGCAGCCCCTGTCCCCCGAATTACCAATCGTGCCTTCAAGGTCGTCGGCCACGTTGTTTCCTAAGCAGGACCCAGGCGGGCGAGCCAAAAGAGAAAGGCCGCACAGAGAGTACAGGCCCCTGTACGGCCTTGGTTCTTTTGGTCGCAACTCAACGGGGATCAACCGCCGAGTCGTCGCCCGGCCTGGTTGTCCTACATCTTACTATACGGCATGTGAGGCGGTTTACAACACCCTTTCGCCCGACGCGACAAGAAACGTACACGGGTGTACTTTTGTGGACGGTGATGGGCGCTTCAAGGCGATCTGGGACGCTCGGCGGGGGTTGCCGCGCAAAAAAAGCGGTGGCCGGACGGGGGTTTACACAATCCAACCACCGCATGAAACATGCGGGAACGTCCCGCATGGCATAGTGCGACGGAGGAGTATGCGGCACGCGCGGCGGAAAGTCAAGATTGATAACCATATTGCGGGAGGATCAGTCCGCCCGCCACACCCGTCGCGTGTTCAGTTGTCCGTCACCTGATCTATACGACTCAGACTCCCCGGCAGTCAAGTGCTTGATCTGAATCTATGGGCTAAACCAAGATACTGCTTTCCGTTTGCTTTTGGGCCAATCGTAGGGTATAGTTTTAGACGACAGTGACGGCCGCATACGCTTGATGGGAGTCGGGCGGAACGGCAGGTTGTATGTCGCGTCAATCTGAGTGAGTAACGCTTGGGCGATTTCCGGGGGAGTACCGGAGGTCGCCCTTTTCGGTAATTGGGAAGCGTCCTCATATTCGCAGGAGGCACTGACGTTCCATGACCACCCAACACACCAAATCAGGTTTCCTATCAGTAAGACTCCCTCACCTGTTGGTGGCCATTGCGATGCTGTGCATGGTCGGTAGATCTGCGTTTGCGGGCTGGACGGCCGTGACCCTCCACCCTGCAGGGGCGAACCGTTCGTGTGCCTTTGGCGTTTCCGGCGGCCAGCAGGCGGGGGTTACCGACTATCACGCCAGCCTGTGGAGCGGGTCCGCCGCAAGCTGGATTGACCTCAACCCGGAAGGGGCGGCAAGTTCGACTGTCAGGGGCATCTACGGCGACCTACAGGCGGGGTACGCCTATTTTGCCGGCAACTACGGCAATCATGCCGGTCTGTGGAACGGGACTGCCGCAAGCTGGGTGGACCTCAACCCGGAAGGGTCAACGGATTCGTACTGCTATGGCGCCTTCTCCAACATGCAGGTTGGGGCAGCCATTTTTAACGGCTACAGTCACGCTGGCACTTGGCGCGGGACGGCCGCAAGCTGGTATGATCTCAACCCAACGAAAGCGATGAAGTCGTATGCGTATGACGCCTCCATCAACCAGGTCGTGGGGTATGCCCAGTTTGGCCAATTCATCACTCACGCCGGTGTGTGGTCTTTCGGAGTCTGGAATGACCTCAATCCAGAAGGGGCGGTTAGTTCGTGTGCGTATGGAGTCTCCATCGGACAGCAGGTGGGGCGAGTGGGGAATCACGCTGCCCTGTGGAAAGGTCATGCCGGAAATTGGGTGGACCTGAACCCTGTGGGGGCGGGTGATTCGTGTGCCTACGCCATCGACAGTGGCATGCAGGTGGGGTATGCCTCCTTTAGCGGTGTCGGCACTCACGCCGGCCTGTGGAGCGGCAATGCCGATAGTTGGGTGGACCTGCATGCCTTTCTGCCCGCAGACGCATACTCAAATTCCGAGGCATTTAACCTCGACGTGTCTGCCGGCGAAATTTGGGTTTCTGGCAGCGCCACTAACGCTTTGACAGGCCAAGGAGAGGCGATGCTGTGGCACTACGTGCCCGAGCCGGCCACGCTGAGCCTGCTGGCCCTGGGCGGCCTTGTGGCGCTCCGCCGCCGCAGGCGGAAGTAGTCGGCTCTCAAACCACAACTCGGCTAGGCGTGCTCCTTGTCGATGCGTTTCTGCCCGCAGTCGAGGCACCGGCACCGGCGGCGGATGATGGCCGTGTAGGGCGTGCCGTCGGCACGGAGGCCGGGGCACTTCTGGACCAGACGGCCCCAGTCGCGCTTCGGTGGTCCAAGTCTCGCAATCCCAATGCTGAGTTACCCGTATTTCGTATTTCGGGGGACACAATACCGATTTTCTCATTGCCCTTTCCTTGGTCGGCCGGGGCGGCGGGGCACGAGGCGTCGCGCCAGTTGCTTTTCGAGTCGCGCCAGGAATCGCCCTGAATTTCCGCGGTCCTGCGGGCGACTATTGCAGGCCGGCGCCGGCGAGGAGCGGTGGGAAATCCTGGAGATCAAGCCGGCGATCTGAGGCCGGGTATCCGAACTCTTGCAGTCCTATCCCTTCAATCACTTCGTCAGCACGATCTCGGTGATCCGCGCGTTGGCGCGGGCCGGCTTGGCCGAAAGCACGAGTTTGCCCTTCTCGCTGTCCTTGGCCGTCACGGGGAACACCAGCCACACGCCGGGGCCGTCGTGGTTCTCGAGCGTGAAGGTTGCTTCTATTCGATAGGCATGCGGCACAGAAGTTTGTCTCTTATTGCCGCGAAAGCCAACGCTTCGCCCTCAGCATCGGACCACCGGGCAACTTCGGAAAGGTCTACGTCGGCGTTATATTGAACGACAAGGCGGGCTTGCTCTAAACACTGGTTGTCGTTGTGGTAGTAGTAGCCGGCCAGGCGGTCCTTGACGCAATCTGTTGATGATAAAATGCGCAGAGTTCCAGTATCAAGTTTCATCTCTACAACTTTGCCAACCGGCTCTTGGCCGACGCTTAGCGGGGGCGGGCGGATGTCCACTAAGAGGGTTGAGTCTTTGTGCTTGAATGCGCGTCCAGTCCGAATAAATCCAATTTCAGCCAAGGCGGGTTCGCACTTAGGCGTCTTGAACCCGGCCTCCACCACCAGGTCTAAATCGCCTGACACGTATTTGCGCTCCGCGTATATTGCGACGCACATTCCGCCGGAAAGAACGACCTCTATTCCGCGTTCTCGCAAGTGTTGAGACACGAAGGCCGCAAGTTCTGCCTCTGTCATATCGCTTACCGGCTTCATAGCGGCTTACCAGCCAATCTGGGTCTTTGACGTGACATCAGGAGCATATCTCTTTCCGCCGCGGGATAGAATCGTAGAGCCTTGGTTAAAAGCGCCCTGAGTTCGCCAAGAAACGGATATCTTGGGTTGAACCGGTATAGCCGGGTACGACCGAGGCTTTCACTGTATAGAATTCCAGATTCCTCAAGCCGCCGGAGTTGTGTTTGCAGCGCGCTGAACGTCGCGCCGGTTTCCCTGGCCATTTGGCGGGGGTAGCCTTCCCCGCGGCAGTTAAGGTACATAAGCGCCCGTTCTTCGTCCTGTGATCCTAGCAACGCCTCAAGCATGGCATCACCTCCCTGGCAGGGGTACGGCTCCTGCCGTGGCCTGCAAGATTAACTGTGACCGGTAATACAGGTCAAACGACCTCTATCTAAGGTCATTCTATCGGATTTTCGGACGAAGTCAAGCAGGAAATTCTCGGATTTTCCAATCACTTCGTCAGCACGATCTCGGTGATCTGCGCGTTGGCGCGGGTCGGCTTGGCCGAGAGCACGAGTTTGCCCTTCTCGCTGTCCTTGGCCGTCACGGGGAACACCAGCCATACGCCGGGGCCGTCGTAGTTTTCGAGCGTGCCCAGGTCCCGGCCCTGGAACGAAACTTGTGCCGCGCGGCCGAGTTTGTTCCAGTCGTGGAAGTGGGCGTACAGTTTCCCCACGAACCCTTTCGGGCACGTGATCGTGACGGCGAGGTTGTCCTGGCTGTGCCACGATGCCCCGGTGGCGTCGCGCCAGACGCCGCCGCGAACGGAGTAGTCGAAGCCATTGCCGGTAACGAGCGTCTGGTCGAACTTCGCCTCCCACGGGAATGCCTTGTCGCGCTGCGGCACGTTCATCGCCGCCTTGATGCGGAGGACCGTCGCGTCCGCCGCCTTCGGTTCTTCGCGCGTCAACTTGCTCGCGGGCAGCGCGAAAAGTTTCTCCAGCAGGTCCGCTTCAAGCGTCTGCGAGGGGTTGAACGCATCGGACGCCGCATAAGCGTACAGGCTCCGCAACATCTGCCGCGCGGCAGGGCGCTCGCCGAGGTTCTTCCTTAAGTCGATCGAGCACACCAGCAGCCGCCCTTTGCCCACCTTGGTCTCAAAGAGGTTGGCGAGCCTGTGGTTGCGGCTGAAGTTGTCGATCATCCGGACGATGGGGCGGTAGTCGGCGGGGGCGCCGTCCAGGATCACGCTCCGCGAATTCTGGAGGAGGTCGTACCACTGCCAGTTGGTGTGCATCTCGGTCGGAAAGAGCGCCAGGGCCGGGTGCTTCGGGTCGCACAGGATGCTCATCGTCTGTGCCCCGCTCCCGGGGAACCAGATGGGGCTCCAGAAGACGGGCGTGAAACTGCCCGGCACCGACTGGGCCGGCGTCCGCGGCGGCGGCAGGAGCAACACGCGGCCGCCCGCCTCCAGCGCGGCCTTGGCCTTATCGTCCCACGCCTCGGCCACGGTCACGCCCTCCGGCACGGGCACGTCGGTGCCGGCCGGGTAGACCCAGACGGCCCAGTCGTTGGCGATGTCCGTTCCCTTGAGGGCGACGGTGACGGTGAGTTTCGCGGGGGCCTTGACCTTCGCCAGCGGCGTCTCGATGGGGCCGAGCGACAAGAGGTTGCCTGTGGCGAGCGTCTTGCGGTCGAAGACGCCGGCGGCCACCTCGGCGCCCCGCTCGTCCTTGATACTCCAGACGGGCGCGGCGTCCTTTAAGTCCGCCGGGCCGAAGTGGGCGATCTCGGCAGCGGCCGAGAAGGTCTCGCCGGTCGTGTACGTCCGCTTTGGCATACGCAACAGCGGAACCGTGGGGCCGCAGAACCGCCGCCATTCCTCGGGCTTGATGAGGCCCTTGGAGTCCCAGAACGGGTCGAGCGTGCCCACCAGGGCCGTGCCCTGGCCGGGGAAATCGTGCAGGTCCAGCAACTGGAACCCCGCGTGGCAGGGCGTCCGCAACAGGACCTCGATCTCCTCCTTGTACAGGCGGACCATGAAGAGGCCGGTGGCCCGCGTGAATGCGGCCGCTTGGTCCAGCAGGTTCTTCGCCTTCAGGT
>JAPLMO010000261.1 GCA_026386995.1 Planctomycetota bacterium
CTTCTCCACTCGCCTGCCCTTCCGGCCCGGCACGCACGTGTACTACCGGCTGGCGTGCCCCCAGGGCGTCATCGGGATGGACGGGGCCGCCAGCAGCCTGTCGGCCTTCGCTGATGACACGGGCAAGAGCCTGATCACCGATAAGTCGCAAGGGCAAGGCGGCAATCTGGGATCATCCCCTAGCCTGGAGGAGGACCACAAGGCCATTCGCAGCGAGTTCGTGAGCGACAAGACACCCGCGGCCGGGGCCAAGGCGCTCCTGCTCAAGGGCAAGCTGGCGATCAAGGTCGGGGTTGACCCCAAGGACCAGAAGATCGCCGGCGCGAAGCTCAAGGAGAAGGCCAAGATCGAACTCGGGTCGAACACGGTGACCGTGGGCAACGTGACGGCCAGCGACAAGACCATCCAGGTGGATATGACCTCCAGCGAGCCGCTGGAGTTCATCACGTCGGTCTCGACCGTCGTGGACGGCAAGAATGTCGAGGCCGACATCTCGGGCTACGGGCGCACGGGCGACGGGGCCGAGACCGTCTACTCCAGGATCTACAGCCTGCCGGCGAACCTCGATAAGATCGAAGTGACCGTGACGTACTTCAGTAAGATCCAGACGCGGACGATCGCCGTCAACCTCAAGGTCGGCCTGGGGCTCTAGAGTGGGCCGTCGATGAGGTGCCGCGGGCATCTTGCCTGCGACACCGCCAACGGCTTCTTTCGAGGGCCGCTCCGACAGTTGTGGCGCGTGCGCGCGATCGAACGCGGAGAACACGACAGCATGGCCAAAACGATATCTCCCCCCGCCCCCCGGGCACAGCCGCTCGCCAGCCCGAGCGGTCAGCGCAAGATCAAATTTTCTATCAGTAGTCAATTCGCTGCCTGGAGAAAACCATGATCCGAACCGCCCTTTTTGCCGTCGTCGCCCTGGCTGTTCTGCGAGCCCCGGCTCAGGAGTCCAAGTCCGATTTCCCGCCGCCCCCGTGGCATCTTGTCGATCTGTGGTGGGATGTGGGCAAAGACACGTCCTTCGAGAGCTACAGCATCGACGTGGACATCAGTGACGACGTCCCCTCGACCGCCAACCTCTACATCGCCCCCATAGGGCTTGGCCATTTGAGCGGCACCCCGTTCTACGGCGGCATCCAAACGCAGGCGGATGGCTACACCAAGCGGGACCAGCACCTCCGCAAGATCGGGCCTGGATTCATCTTTTCGATGTGGGGCCAGCGCGGCCTGGACGCCATCCGGCCTTCCATCGGCGGATTCTGCCAAAGCTCAGGGCACGAAGGCGACTTCGTGAGCGTCCGCCGCCCCTACGAATGGAAAAAGGGCAAATACACCTACAAGGTCGCGCGGATGGACAAGGAGGAGGTCGACGGCAAGCCCTTCACCTGGGTCGGCGTGCTGGTCTATTCCCACGACAAGGACGAAAACGTGTTTGTCGGAGCCCTGAGGTTCAAGGGCGAGAACCTCGTCTTTGACCGGAAAGTCGCCAGCTTCGTCGAAATCTACGGGCGACCGGTCCCGGTAAGCGAGATTCCCAAGCTGACCGTGACCTTTGGTAACCTGCGGATGAATGGCAAGCCGGTGAAGGTAGTGTCGGCGGAAGCCGTTTATCCGACGAAGGTTCCCGACTACGCCGATGTGGCCGCCAAGGACGGCGCACTTGTTGTCACGGTCGGTCAGCCCGCGGAGAATCGCAAGGAACGAAAGGTGCAACTGATCGGTAAATGAGAGCCGCAAGAGAAAGCGAAAACCCCCCGCCCCCCGGCCACAGCCCCCTGCCTGCCCTGGTGGGGCCAGCCCGATGGCCAACCCAAAACCAAATTTCCTATCAGTTACGCCTTCAAGATCACGGGCCTCGTGGCTAACCGTGCTGCCGATACCAGCAACCTGCCGTATGTTCCGAAGGCCCTGCCGCTGGCCCCGGACAAGGAAAAGGTCGCGCCCGGCAAGCCAGTTGCGCAGACGGCCGGCGGCTGAGGCAAGAGCACTATGTGTGAAGATTCTTGCGCGGCGGGTTGGGAGACCCGCCGCGCGAAGCGTGCGAAGGAGTCAAAATATGGCAGCGATTTCGCAGCGTCAATTCCTGGCAACGGTGGCCCTGCTTGCGGCGAGCGCCTGCTGCGCGGGCGCCCTGGTTCCCGCCGATGCTCCAAAAGGGGCGAACCTGGCCGTCGTGGCAACCGCCTCGACCTCGTTCGTCACGGGCCACGAGACCATCACGGCCCTCAATGACGGGTCCGTCCCCGCCCATTCCGACGACAAAAGCCGCGGGGCCTACGGTAACTGGCCTCAGAGCGGCACGCAGTGGGTGCAGTATGATTGGGACCGGCCCATCAAGACCAACGGCATGGACGTGTACTGGTTCGACGACCAGCGCGGCGTGCGCCTGCCGAAGGCATGCCGGCTGAAATACTGGGACGGCAGTTCCTACGTTCCAGTGCCGGGCGTCACGGGGCTCGGGCTGGCCGCCAACAAGTTCAACACCAGCGCCTTCGCGGAGATCACCACGACCCGCCTGCGGCTGGAGATGGACGGCCAGGAGAAGTTTACTACGGGCATTCTGGAGTGGAGGGACTACGATAGCGGAGGCTCGTCCAACTTCGCCCCGTCGGTCAGCGCCGGCGTGGACCGCGTGGTCGTGCTGCCCGGCCAGACTTATCTTGATGGAATCGTGCGGGATGACGGCAAACCCAAGGCCGCCCCCACCGTGCGCTGGAGCAAGGACTCCGGCCCCGGCGCCGTGACGTTCGGCGACGCCGCAGCCGCTTCGACGACGGCCCGGTTCTCCGCGCCGGGCGGCTACGTGCTGAAGTTGACGGCCGACGACGGGCAACTCAGTTCGTCGGCCACGGTGGCCGTCACGGTTGACCCGCCGCCGCCCGCGGCCCACCTGGAGCCGGTCGAGACCATGGCCTACGCCATCACAAGCCCACTCTGGCGCGGTCGGGCCAAGGCGCTTATCGTCAACTGGATTCCCCACTGCGTGCGGAAGATCGAGAACCCCGAGACCCGCGAGGGCGGCATCGAGAACTTCGTCCAGGCCGGCCGCAAGTTGGCGGGCCAGTCCGCCAAACACGTGGGCGCGGTTTTCGCCAACACCTGGGTCTATAACACGCTGGAATCCATGTGCATCGCCCTCGTGGTCGATGCGCAGGGCGACGCCGAAATCCTCAAGGCCCAGGCCGACATGCGCAAGACCATCGACGACTGGATCCCCAAGATCCTCGGCGCGCAGGAGAAAGACGGCTACCTCCACACCATGTACACCATCCAGGGCCACAAGCGATGGAACAACAAGCACGACCACGAAGGCTACCAGGCCGGCTACTTCATTGAAGCGGCGATCGCGCACTGCCGGATGACAGGCGGCAAGGACGTGCGGATGTACGAAGCCGCCAAGCGCCTGGCCGACTGCTGGTATGACAACATCGGCCCGGCCCCCAAGAAAGCCTGGTACGATGGCCACCAGGAACTCGAGCAGGCGCTGGTCCGGTTCGCCCGCTTCGTGGACGAGCGCGAAGGCCACGGCAAGGGCCGCAAGTACGTCGATCTGGCCAAGTTCCTGCTCGACTCACGCCGGGGCGGCGAGGAGTACGACCAGAGCCATCTGCCGGTAACGCGGCAGTACGAGGCCGTCGGCCACTCCGTCCGCGCCGTCTACTCCTACGCGGGCATGGCCGACATCGCCATGGAGACCGGCGACGTCGAGTACCATAGCGCCATCAAGTCCATCTGGAGCAACATCGTCAACCGCAAATATTACGTCACCGGCGGCGTGGGCAGCGGTGAAACGTCCGAGGGCTTCGGCAAGGACTACTCGCTGCCCAACAATGCCTACTGCGAATCGTGCGCCAACTGCGGCGAACTGTTCTTCCAGCACAAGATGAACCGCGTCTACCAGGAAGCCAGGTATGCCGACCTGTACGAGGAGACGCTCTACAACGCGATCCTCGGGAGCATCGACCTGGAGGGTAAGAATTTCACCTACACCAACGCGCTGGATTCCGACGGGCGCCGCTATCCCTGGCACGTCTGCCCCTGCTGCGTGGGCAACATTTCGCGCACGATGCTCAGCCTGCCCACCTGGACCTATCTGCGCGGCACCGACAGCCTGTACGTGAACCTTTTCGTCGGCTCCACGGTCACGGTCGATAGCGTCGCTTCCACCCGCGTGCGGTTGGAGCAGGTCACCGATTATCCGTGGAGCGGCAAGGTAGCCCTCACCGTGACCCCGGCCGAGGCGAAGCGTTTCAGCATCCGCCTCCGTGTGCCGAACCGGAACACGAGCGGGCTTTACACCGCCTCGCCGGCCTGCAACGGGCTGACCTCGCTGGCGGTGAACGCCGCGCCCGTTACGCCCGTCATCGAGCAGGGCTATGCTGTCCTCACGCGCGAGTGGAAGGCGGGGGCCAGGATTGACCTCGTGCTGCCGATGAAGGTCCAGCGCATCAAGGCCGTCGACCGGATTGCCGCGACTGCGGGCCGGGTTGCGCTGCGCTACGGCCCGCTTATCTACAACGTTGAGAGCGCGGACCAGGACGTGGGCGCCGTCCTCCGCCCGCCCGCCGAACTTGCGACCGAGTGGCGGGGCGACCTCCTGGGCGGCGTGCTGGTCATAAAGGGCCAGTGGGCCGACGGCAAGCCCCTCACGGCCATCCCCAACTACGTCCGCCTCAATCGCGGCGGGCGTTCCATCGTGTGGATCAAGGACCAGTAGCGGCTTGCAACAACGAACGCCCCTCCTATAATCACACAGACGCTGGTTGCGGCCGACGAACCGCGGGGGCGACGCTCTAAAGAAGACTCAGGGGCCGACCAGCGCCTTGGCGATGGGTGCCGACGTGAAGGAGTACGCCAGGACGAGGACCGTCTGCTTGGCCTTGTTCAGCTTATCACCGTGCGTCCCGCGACGGGCCGTTCTGCGATTGCACGGCCCCCGACTGGGAGCCCTGAAGTACTACCCAATCCCTTGTCCTCTTGGCGTTTGACCCTGCCGAGAACGGCGGTATAATGCGCATATTGGGTCGGGATTCCAGTACGCGAGCACCAGCCCGGCTGAGAACGCTCAGGAAAGGGTGCAAAATGGCGGCGAGACCTCCAATCTACGGCGTTCAGGAGCATCAAAATCGTACAGGAGCACCAAAATGACCGAATTACGCCCCCTCCCCCCAAACCCCATGCCCCCCGGCCACAGCCCCCTGCCTGCCCGAGGGGTCAACGCGAAATCAAATTTCCTATCAGTTAGCGTCTCTCTTCTTGATGCCTCGCAGGCAGACACGAGGAGGCAGGCGGCGATTGCTTGCCTCCTCCCTTTCGCCGGATCCTTGCGCAACACATTGTCGGTAACCGGCCAAAGCCGAAACACCTTCGGAGCCTGAGTCCTGCGACCCAGGCCCCCGTACTCTGAAGTCTGCGTACCATGTCGAATCGCGGAAATCCGAGGTCGTTCTTACACCAAGAGGAGCTACTGTATGAAGATCGTTCAGACCCTCGCCATCGTTCTTCTCCTGCGTGGCAGCGCCTGCGATGCCGGGCAAGTTGCCAATCTGCTTCCCAATCCGTCGTTCGAGAACGCGACCGGGAACGCGCCCACCGTATGGAAGGCCGCAACGTGGAGCGGCAAGGGCTCCTTCGAACTTGCCGCGGTCGGCAAGACCGGTTCGCGTAGCCTCAGTATTGCTGCAACCGAGGGTGCCGACGTTTCATGGACCGCCACGGTGGCAGTCAAGCCGTTTTCGGTCTACCGGCTTTCGGGCTGGGTCAAGACCGAGAACGTCACCGTGAAGGGCGGCGGCCTGGGCGCGCTCTTCAACGTTCACAACTTGCAAGGCACAAAGACGCCTGCACTCACGGGCACAAAGGACTGGACGCGTCTCGAGGTCGTGTTCGAGAACACCGGCGATTCGCTGCAGGTCAACTGCCTCTTCGGCGGCTGGGGGCTCGCGACAGGCCGCGCGTGGTACGACGATGTGGCGCTCGAGCTTCTCAACACCAGGGAACTCAAACCCGCCGCCACCATCGATGCCGCGCGCACGTTCGAGCCCATGTCGCCCTACATCTACGGGCAGTTCATCGAGCACTTGGGCCGCTGCATCTACGGCGGCATCTGGGCCGAGATGCTCGAGGACCGCAAGTTCTACGATGCCGTCGGCGCAAAGGGCTCGCCCTGGAAAACGCTCGGGAAAAGCGGCGCGGTCACGATGCATTCGCAGGCGCCGCTTGCGGGGACACAGGCCGCAGAAGCACGCCTCGGAAGCGACGGCGCGCCGGTCGGCATCGCCCAGGCCGGCCTCGGCCTGATCGCGGGCAAGGAGTACGTCGGCCGCATTGCCGTCGCGGGCGCGAAAGAGGCGGAGCCTCTCACCGTCAGCCTCGTGTGGGGGCCGGGCAAGAACGATCGCCAGTGCATCGAGATCACGGGTTTGTCGGCCAAGTATTCGAAGAAGCCGTTTCGCGTCAAGGCCGGCGCGAGCACCGACGACGGCCGCATCGAAATCGTCGCCGTGGGGCGCGCGGGCGGGTTCTTCCGCGTGGGCGCCGTCTCGCTCATGTCGGCCGACAACATCAACGGCATGCGCCCCGACACGCTCGCGCTCCTGAAGGAGCTCAACGCGCCGATTTACCGCTGGCCCGGCGGCAACTTCGTGAGCGGCTACGACTGGAAGGACGGCCTTGGCGACCCCGATCGCCGTCCGCCGCGCAAGAACCCCGCGTGGCTCGGCATCGAGCACAACGACTTCGGCATTAACGAGTTCATGACGTTCTGCCGTGAGATCAAGACCGAGCCGCTCGTCGTCGTCAACAGCGGCATGGGCGATGTCGCACTCGCCACGAGCGAGGTGGAATACGCGAACGGCGCTTCCGACACGCCCATGGGCCGCCTGCGGGCGTCGCATGGACACGCCGAGCCGTACAAGGTCGTCTGGTGGGGCATCGGCAACGAGATGTACGGCAACTGGCAGCTCGGGCACATGCCGCTTGAGAAGTACGTCGAGAAGCACAACGTCTTTGCGAACGCGATGCACAAGGTCGACCCCTTGCTCAAGTTCGTCGCCGTGGGCGCGGTCGGCGCGTGGAGCGAGATGATGCTCGGCAACTGCGCCGAGAACATGCGCCTCATGAGCGAGCATTTCTACTGCGGCGAACACGCGGGACTCTTCGCGCACGTGCGACAGATACCCGACAACATTCGCAGGATCGCGGATGCGCACCGCGGCTACCGAAAGACCATTCCCGCGCTCGCCGGCAAGGACATTCGCATCGCCATGGACGAGTGGAACTACTGGTACGGCCCGCACCCCTACGGCGAACTGGGCACGCAGTACTTCCTGAAGGACGCGCTCGGCATTGCCGCGGGCCTGAACGAATTCAGCCGCGCGACGGACATCGTCTTCATGGCAAACTACGCCCAGACCGTGAACGTCATCGGCTGCATCAAGACGACGAAGACCGCCGCCGCATTCGACACGACGGGGCTCGTGCTTGCGCTCTATCGCGCGCGCTTCGGCACGATTCCAGTCGCCGTCGAGGGCTCGCCCGCGCCGCTCGATGTCGCCGCGGCCTGGACCGAGGAACGCAAGGCGCTGACGATCTCCGTCGTGAATCCGACGACGGCGAAGGCGACGCTCGCGCTGAAGCTCGGCGGCGCAACGCTCGCGAGCGCCGGACGCGCGTACGTGCTCACGGGCCCCGACCCGATGGCCTGCAACGTGCCCGGCAA
Source organism: Planctomycetota bacterium (assembly GCA_026386995.1). Next base: position 7,721 of record JAPLMO010000261.1, read on the forward strand.
GGCGCCGCAGGTGACGGTTGTCGAGAGCGCCGCAATGCTCGGCGACGCGCTCGAGGTCGCGCCCATGAGCGCGACGGTGTTCGTGTTTCCGGCGAGGTGAGAGAGACGCACCGCTCGAACGGTGAGGCGCAACGGCCCCAGCGCGCCTCGCGGCGACTATTTGCAGACGGAGCTATCGCATCCGATCCCGGGCTCTGCCGCGTTGCCGCAGCCGGGGAAGGGCTGCGGCAGCGGTGTGCGCGCACCAAAGAGGCGGTCGAGAATCCTCACCGCATCGGCGACATCGATGCGACGGTCGGCGTTCGCATTTGCCGCGTCGGCGCACGGCGGCGGCGTACCCTTGGCAAACAGGTACTCCAGGACGAAGATCGCGTCGGCAATATTGAGCGTGACGTCGTTGTTCGCATCGCCGCGCACAAAGGGGCGCTCCGCGGCAGCGGCCATGCACGTCGCCGAATTGCTCTCGTAACCGGCCGCAACGCCGCGAACGTCGTACGCGTGCTCGCCGGGCGCCGCGAAGGTCTCCGAGAAACGCCGCGCGCCGGGAGCAACCTCCGCGACCTGCACGCCGTCGCGCCGAATGCGGACGATGTCGTAGGCGACGGGCTCGGTCCACGTGAGTTCGACCGAGAGCGTGCCGCCCATGTACGTCAGATCCGCAACGACGACGGGCACGCACGACACCTTCTCCCACAGCCATGCGCTCATGCCGCCTTGCATGGCGTAGACATGGAGATACGCCTGCGCGCAAGCCCTCGCCGCGGCGCCGGACCGCGCCATGTGCCCTACCCGCGCTTCGTGTTGCGGCCACCGCTCGTTCACGTCGGAAGCGGCGCACTCACGACAGGCGTCGCCGCGCCAGAAAAGACCTGGCGGCAACCCATGGTGTGCTATAATGCCCATGGTATAGATCGTCTCTATAGGCGCACAATGCCTGACCCGGCGATCGCATAATTTCGCCGCCGCACACGCTGCCGCGGGTCCTGCCTGTCCGCCCGGACGACCTGTACGGGGAGGTTGCCATGAGGAACGAGGCACGGCGTCACTGGATCGACGGCGTCGGTTTCGCGGGCTGCGTAGTGAGCGTTCTCGCGGCCGCCGATACGTTCGAGCTGAGCTTCGCGGGTCCCGACTCCCTGCTCGGCCCGCGAGGATCCTCGCAGATCCTGTCATGCGTCGTCACGCTCACACATGACGGCACGGGCCCGGGGGCGCAGGCGTGGCAGTTCGACATCAGAACCGATGCCGCCGCAATCACGGCCATCACGCCGAAGGGCACCGAGGCGCGCACGCTGTTCCCCACGGTCGACTTCGAGTACCACGAGCTCACCCAGGGCGCCGGGAACATCGGCGCGATCAGCATGGTGGTGCTGTCGAACTCGGGCGCGGCCGCGTTGCCGGCTCGAAGCGCCGTGACGGTCGCACGCATCGACGTGCGTGCGGTGATCCCTCCTTCCGACGCCGCGGCGACGCTGCGGTATGCCGATGATCTCGTGAGCGCGCAGAAAGAAACGGTGAAACCCCCGCCCCCCGGGCACAGCCCCCTGCCTGCCCGAGGGGTCAACGCGAAATCAAATTTCCTATCAGTAGTACAACGGACTCCCTTGATCGGACGCCGCCCGGACCGCCTGGGGAACTTGCTGTTAGAGATCAGTCCCTGCGGTGGAGCCCGGCAGCGGGTGACGTGTTCTGGTATCGCATCTATCGAGGCGAGAAACCTTACTTTTCACCGGGCGCGGCCACTCTGTTAACGTATGTTGAAAAGAGCACCACGGGCTTCGAGGACTCCGCCGCAGGCTTCGACGGCCGGCCATTGCAGGGCGTCCGCTACTATCGCGTGTCCGCTGTGGATGCCGCGGGAAACGAAGGTTCTGCCACAGCAGCGGTGGGCGTCGAGTTTCCCTCACGCGAACGAACCAAAGACTGAGGAGTGCATGATGAACACACAAACAACGACATGGCGGCCAAACATTTGGCATGGTCTCGTGGCACTCATGACCTTCGGCGGATGCATTTGGTTCGGTGTTTCGCCCGCGCAAGCCGGGACGCCCGGCAAGACCGCGGCGGGCCTGTCGGCGGAAGGCGAACTCGCGCCGTTTTTGGGCGAACCGAAAATGGAAATGCAGCAGGTTTTCAAGGGCGACCGGTTCCCCAACGTGGTGGTCGCCACCGACGGCACGGTGCTGGCGTTCTGGAACGGGGTGAAGGTTCGACGCAGCGAGGACGCGGGCAAGACCTGGGGCGACGAGATCCTCGTCGGCAAGGGATTCATGGGCGGCGGGGTGACCGTCGACGAGAACAGCGGCGACATTCTGGCGTTCGTGGAAACGAAGCACCAGCCGGGGGCGTCGTTGACGGTCTATCGCTCCAATGATCACGGCAAGACCTGGCGGGCGCAGGAGACCGTGATTCACCCCAATAAAGACGGCAACATCCCGACGATGCACATGAACGAGCACGGCATCACACTGCGTCACGGCAAGCACAAGGGCCGCCTGTTGCGGCCGTCCCGGTGGTACGCCGGCAGCAACGGTCCGACCTTCTACCCGCAACACTACACGGACGCCATCTATAGTGACGACGGGGGCAAGACCTGGCACACCAGCGACCCGTTCCCGGCCATGGGCACCGGCGAGGCGACGGTGGCCGAACTGTCCGACGGGCGCATCTATTACAACTCGCGCCGGCACTGGGCCCCAAAGGGTGTCAATGCGCGCCGGCGGTGGACCGCCTGGGGCGACGACGGCGGCCAGACGTGGAAGGATATATCGATCTGCGAGATCCTGCCGGACGGCGACCAGTGTCGCGACTACGGTCTCATGGGCGGGCTGGTCCGCCTGCCCGTCCAGGGGCGCGACGTCCTCATCTTCAGCAATATCGAAAGCCCCACCGGCCGAAATCATGGGACCGTCTGGGCCAGCTTCGACGGCGGCAAGACCTGGCCGATCAAGCGCCTGGTTTTCGAGGGTCCGTTTGCCTACTCCTCGCTCGACGCCGGCCGGCCCGGCACCCCGAGTAAAGGTTGGATCTACCTCCAGTTCGAGAAGGGCGAAGCCGGCGCGACAGTGGCACGGTTCAACCTCGCCTGGCTGCTGAAGGGCGAAAAGACCGGCGACGGCGAAGTGCCGAAATGGCTGTCGAATAGCCCGGCGAGCGCCGCTTCCTCCGCCCACCCCATCCTATCTGTTCCGTTGCTGCTCTGGTCGCTGGGTGCTTATGGTGCCGCGAACGATGTCGAGGCGCTGAAGGCCGACATGAAGTTCTTTACCGATGCCAGTTGCAGTCAGTTGAAGGCGAGCGTTCGGATCAAAGACCTGGCTGACTTCAAGAGTGAGCTGTTGAAGACGGTGGCCGCCGGGATGCTGGACGGACAATATGACAAGACGTACCGTGCGGCCAGCTACGAGGCGTATCCTTCGCCCCGTGAACTGGGTAGAACCTTGAAGCTGGGGGATGGCTTCAGCCGTTACGAAAACATTACGGGTATTTGCCTGGAGCCGGGTGAGAACGTGGTGTTTGTGGGCAATTCCCAGGGAAAAGAGCTTTCGCTGCTGATTCCGGACTGGATGCGCAAGCCGGCCGCGGGAATCCGTCCCGAAAAGGATCCCAACGGATGGGGCTTGCACAAGCAGGAGGCCGGACTTAAAGAGGGCGTGAATGTGATTCACGTCAAGAAGGGCGGCAATGCGTACGTGAGCTATTTTGACGACCATGCCGAACAGGCCCCCAAGGTGACCGTTCACTTCCCGATGGGCAAGGTGAACGGCTTCTTTGATGCCTCGAAGCATACGGATGCGGATTGGAACCGCCTGCTGGACCGTGCGGTGAGCCCCATCATGGATGCCCGCGGAAAGCACATCCAGGTCGCCTATCCAGTGGAGTGGTTTAATGTGTACACCCGTGGTAAGGGCGTGGAACTGATCAACAACTACGATGCGATGCTTAATCATCATTATACTTTGATGGGGCTGGTGAAGTACAAGAAGGTGCCCAAGAACCGCATCCTGGCACGCGTGAACTTCAACTTCTACATGTTCCGCGATGGCGATGGTGTGGCGTACCTGGGCAACAAAGGCACCATGGGCATGGTGGCCGATCCGAAGGTAGTGATTGTGGGCGACCCGTGCTGGGGTTTCTGCCACGAGGTGGGACACGCGCTGCAAATGCGTCAAATGACCTGGGGCGGCATGACGGAGGTGAGTAATAACATCTTCTCACTCTATACAGGCGGCAAGATGGGCAACGAGAGCCGCCTCAAGGCCCAGAAGAACTATGCTTCGGCGCGCAAGAACATCGTCGAGGCGCAGCCCAAAAAGTCGTTCCTCCATGTCGCGGACGTTTTTGACCGATTGGTTCCTTTTTGGCAGCTCCATCTCTATTTCTCGCGAAGCGGCCAGCCTGATTTGTACGCCGACGTGATGGAGGAGATGCGTCGCCGCCCGGATGCGGGTTCCGGAGATGATTCGATTCGGAACCAGTTTGAGTTCGCGAAGATCTGCTGCGATGTGGCCAAGCTGGATCTGACGGACTTTTTTGACAAGTGGGGGTTCTTCTGGGTGGGAAATATCACGGTGAACGATTACCGCAAATATCATTACACGATCACGCAGCAGATGGTGGATGATGCCAAGTCGTATATCGCCAAGAGGCAATACAAGAAGCCGGTTGTGGATATTACCTTGATCGAGGAGTAACCCCCCCGCCCCCCGGGCACAGCCCCTCGCCAGCCCGAGGGCCAACCCAAAATCAAATTTCCTATCAGTAAAAGGCGAAGTTCAGCTAACTAAGATTTTAAGATTTTAATTTGAACATCCAGGGGAAAGTTGTTATCTTCCCTATCAAAACGTGCCCTAAAATCATAACGTGCCTAAAAAGGGAACTACAAAGGAGATGGTCATGAAAGTTGTTGCGTGCATGACGGTCATTTGGGCCTTGGCGAGCACAGCCGGCGCGGCGGCCCAGGACACCAAGCCAGCGCAGGCCACGGCAGATGCCTTGATACAGGCCCTGTAAAATCACCCGCTGGTGGGACTCGGCTCAGAAAGAGCTTACCGAGCACAAAGCCACTTGGGTGTACAAAGCGGTGAAGTCCAACTACCCCAAGAACGTAACCCTGACCTACACCCGCAGCATGGACTCGGGTGAGACGGCGGTGGACATCGGAGTGATCCTGGAGGGCGACAAGTGGCTTGTCGACTCTGCCGGCTCGTTGTAGGACGTTCCGTCTCTATG
>JAPLMO010000193.1 GCA_026386995.1 Planctomycetota bacterium
GCGGGCCCGGAAGCCCGTCCTGAGATCCATCCCCTCAGAGAGTTGATCGCCGACCTTGACGGGAGCCCACGGCTGTCCGACCGCGGGGCGGCTCTCGACGGTGCCCTCGACCAACTTGACGACGGCGATGAGTTTCTCGCCGGCCGGGGCCTCGCCGGCCTTCTCCGCGCCCTTGGCGGGCGAGGTTGCAGCAGGCGGCGCGGTTGACGCGGCAGGCGTTGTTGCGGCGGGCGCTTTATCAGCGGCTGGCGCGGGCGCAGCAGCGGCGGGTGCGACCTGCGCCGCCGGCGATGCGCCGCCCGCGGCCCATGCGGGCGCGATCGCGAGGATTGCAGCACACGTGAGGACCTTCAGGATCGGGTTCATTTTTTCACCTCCGTTGCGGCCGGAGTCGAGAGTTTGGGCAACTCGCGGCCGGCCTCTTTTGCACGCCATCGGTCGCAACGATCTATGACGCCGACCAGTTCGCCGCCGGAAACGTAGGCGTAGTCGGCCCCCGGCACCATCAGTTCGTGGTAGATGCACTCCCGCAGGGCGAAGCGCGGCTGGGGCCCGAACAGGCGCATCCACAGGCCGCCCTTGATGTCCAGCGAGCGGCAGACGAGGCTGGCGAGGGCAGACTTGTCGACCGGGTCCTCCGCCTTGGCCTTGTCGAGCCAGCCGTCGGGCAGCACGCCGCGCCTCTTCAGGTAGGCCTTGCACTTCTCAAAATCGGCGCCGCACTCCTTGCCCTCGCTCGCCAGGATGACCATGGCCCGGGCCACGTCGTGGGCGCTGGCGGCGTCTTTGTAACCGAGTTCGGCGAAGAACTGCGCATCCGATGTGGGGGCGTCGCCTGCGGGGGTCTTGGCCTTCGGGTCGACCGCCGGCGCAGCCGGCTTCTCGGCGGCCGAAGGCGCCTTGGCAGCCGGTTCAGCGGCCGGCTTGGCCGCTGTGTCGGCAGCGGGCGATGGAGCGGCCAATGCTAAACCGGCGGCAAGAGTAATGGCAAGGCAAAAGGTGAGAAGACCGAATCGCATGCGTTACTCCCAGACCCCCCCGCGGAAAACGAACCGGGGAAGTCTACATCATAAAACCGTTGTAGGCAAGTCCGAGATGAACGAAATCCGCTCCGAGGGCCCGCCGCAGGGGCTGGGGGCTACTTCACAGGCTTTTCTGCCGCCGATGCGGGCCCGGCCTCGGGCTTCGGGGCGATGGCGCGGACGGCCTCCTGCACCGTGGGAAACAGGTCGAACAGCCGGTCCAGGTGAGACAAGCGCAGAATCGTCGCGATGCCGCTGTGGAGGTTGGCAAAGGCGATCTTGCCGCCCCGCGCAACGAAGTGGTGATGCACCCGCACCATGGCTGCCAGCCCCCAACTGGAGGCGTAACTGAGATGCCCCAGGTCCACGACGACCCGAGCGACCCCTTCTTCCAGCAGCCCGTCCATCTGAGAGATGAACAGGGCGGTCGTCGTGTGGTCCAGGCCTCCGTCGAGCGCGATGAGCGTGATCCCAGGCACTTCGCTCGACCGACGAAGAATCTCCATGCCCGTCCCCTTCGGAGAATCCCTTGAACTCCTTTGGCCGCAACCATCCTACCCGCTGCCCGCCCGGTGTCAACGGTTATGGCTTGAGGATATTTGGGTGACAGCCGCAGGGCTGCCGCGTAGAATGTTGCCGGGTCATTGGATGAGTGTTCCACGCACAGAGAGGGATTCATGATCGCACTGATTACCCGGGGATTGCTGTTGCTTTTGTTGGCGGGCGGCGCGGCGGGTGCGGCCGAAACGGCCAGGTCCGACGCCGAGAGTTCCCTGGCCCGCCTCGATTTTCGCAAAGTCATCTCCGACGCCAAGGACAAGGTCTTCCCGGCGGTCGTTTACATCAAGGTCCTCCAGGAGACACACGAGTCCGGCCAGAGGATCTCGCAGGAGGTCTCGGGTAGCGGCGTCATTATCTCCGAGACCGGCGAGGTCCTCACGAACTGGCACGTCGTCGACAAGGCCGTTGACGTCCGGTGCCTCCTCCTGGACGGCCGCGGGTTGGACGCCAAGGTCGTAGGCTCCGACAAGGACGTCGACCTGGCGCTGCTGCAACTCCAGTTGCCCGCCGGCGGCAAGACGCCCTTTGCGGTCCTCGGCGACTCCGACAAACTCAAGGAGGGCGACTTCGTCATGGCGATGGGCGCCCCGTGGGGCCTCAGCCGCTCGGTCTCGATGGGCATCATCTCGTGCGCCCGGCGGTTCCTGCCGGGGGCCAGCCAGTACAGCCTGTTGCTCCAGACCGACGCGTCGATCAGCCCTGGGAACTCCGGCGGCCCGCTCGTCAACACCTCCGGCGAGATCGTCGGCATCAACACCCGCGGGGCGGTCGTCGGCGGCGACATCGGCTTTGCGGTTCCCGCGAGCATCATCCGCGACATCGTCGCCCAGATCCGCCAGTACGGCCGCGTCAACTGGAGTTGGACGGGCCTCCAACTTCAGCCCCTGAAGGACTTCGACCGCAACATTTACTTCGATGCCGCCGAGGGCGTCATCGTCGCCGAGACCGACCCCGAGAGCCCCGCCCGCCGCGCGGGCCTCCAGGCCCGTGACCGCATCGTCAGGATCGGCGGCAAGGCCGTTACGGCCATGACCGACGAGGATTTGCCGGCCGTCCGCCGCATGCTCGGCCTCCTGCCGAAGCACCAGAAAGCGGCGATCGACTTGGTGCGCGGCGATAAGCCCATGACCGTCGAGATCGAGCCGCGCGAGAAGGGGAAGGTCGAAGGGGCGGAACTTGATTGCCCGCGCTGGGATCTGACCGTCCGCGAGATCAACCAGTTCGACACCCCCGACCTCTACTTCTACCGGCCCAAGGGCGTGTTTGTGTACGGCATCAAGGGCCCCGGCAACGCCGAACTGGCGGGCCTGAGGCCGCTGGACATCATCGTCAAGATCGACGGGCGCGAGGTCACGACCCTCGACGACGTCCGCGCGATCCACAAGGCCGCCCTGGAGGGCCTGAAGACGAAGCACCGCGCGATCCTGTCGGTCCTGCGCAACGGCCTTGTGAAGCAGATGGTGTTGGACTACTCAAGGGACTTTGCCAAAGAGTAATATCTAACGCCTAATGTCTAATGCCTAATGTCTAATGACTAATCAAACGACAATGCCGAATGGCCAAGGGCCGGACTTGATCGCCCCCGTGACGGCTGGTGCTGCTTTCTCAGTTATTAGGCATTTGGAAAGGGGCTTTTATGATCCTTAAGGTCGCAGGTTTTGCGGCGGCGATTCTGCTGGTGTGCGCCGGCGTGCGCGCGGAGGAGCCGTCTCTGGCCGAGCAGGCCGCTGTCGCCGACGCCGTCATGGCGTCGCTCGTGCGTGTCGAGGTTTCTCTGCGCTATGACAAAGGCGAGGAGCCTCGCGCGGGCCCCTGGCCCCAGGCCGGCTGTGCTGTCCAGTCGCATGATTCATTCTCATTCCAGTACGCCGACATCGTCAATGATGAACGGCCCATGGAACTGGCCGGATTCCTTGTGTCGCCGACCCAGGTCGTGGCTGTCGACCCGATGATCCACCCTCGATTCGTCGAGGGCATAGCCGTCCGCTTCAAGGGCGATGTCGTGAAGGCCAGGCCGGCGGCGTACGGCAAGGACCAGAGGGCGGTGTTCCTTGAACTGGAGCGTCCCCTGAAAGACGCCAAGCCCCTGAAGTTCGACGGCACCTGCAAGGGGCCGTACCTGACGGTGTTCTACGAGCACAATCAGGCGGACGGCGTCTGGACGACCGGCGTCGACACGATGCCGCCGCCGGAAGGCGGCCTCTTCGTGACCGAGACCGGCCGCAAGTACTGCCCGGCCCCACTCGGGTCGCTGGTGGTGGACAAGCGCGGCACGCCGGTGGCCCTTTGCATGCGTGACGAGGTGCCGCCCGACGATTCCTGGAAGGGCCCGCCCTCGGCGTGGGCGGTCATGACGGCCGACGAACTGGCGAAGTTGCTGGACGGCATCGCCGGGCGCGTCTGCATGGGCGCCGTGCGCGTGACGCTATACTTCCGCAGCCCGCACAAGGACCTGCGCGGCATGAGGTCGCGCGATGAGGAGAAGGGGGCCACCGAGCAGTACGCCACGGGCGTGCTCCTGGACGCCAACCGCGTCCTCGTCTTGGCGAACCTGAAGCCCGGCGTCACGGCCCGGCTGGAGCGCATCCTCGTGCGGCCCGAGAAGGGCGAGGCCGTTGCGGCGAAGTTCACGGCGTCGCTGAAGGATTACGGGTGCCTCGTCGCGACGCTTGAAAAGCCGCTGCCGTGCACCATCGCGCTGTCCGCGAAGAACATCCTCGACTGCAAGGGTCTCCTGCTGCCCGCCGCCGAGGTCCGCCTGCACGGCGAAGACTGGTCCGTGTACTACGAGCACCGCCGCATCGAATTCTTCTCGGTCGGCTGGAAGCGGCAGGTGTACCCGCAACTTTCGCAAGAGGGCGAGGGGGAGAGCCTCGTGCTGTTTGACGAGGAAGGGGCGCTCCTGGCCCTGCCGGTCGCCCGCCGCGAGAAGGTGGCGCTGGAAGACCGCTACTCTTCGCGCGAGCCGCTCCTTACCCCGGTGGCTTACCTGAAGCCCGTTCTTGACAATCTTCAGAAATACGTCGATGCCAACAACGTGCCGCTCGGCGAGGCCCAGGAGTCGCGCCTGGCATGGCTGGGGGCGGAACTCCAGCCCCTCAACGAGGAACTCGCCCGGGCCAGCAAGGTCTCGGACCTGACGCACGACGGCCAGACCGGGGCGATCATCTCGTGCGTTTACCCCGGATCGCCCGCCGAGAAGGCCGGCGTCGAGGCGGGCTGGATCCTGCTGAGGCTCCGCGTCGAGGGCCAGCCGAAGCCCCTGGCAGTCCGCCTGGACCGCGAGGATCGCCTCGACGGCCCGTTCCCGTGGGAGGAACTCGACGAGGTCCAGGAACAGTACTACGACCGCATCCCCACGCCGTGGCCGGGCGTTGAGAACCCGCTGACGCGGGCGCTGACGGACCTCGGGTTCGGTACGAAGTTCAAGGCCGAGTTCTTCGTCGACGGCAAGAGCGTCGAGAAGGACCTTGAGGTTGTGCCCAGCCCGGCGCACTACGACTCGGCACCGCGCTTGAAGAGCGCCCCGCTCGGCCTGACGGTCCGCGACATGACCTACGAGGTCCGCCGCTACTTCCAGAAGAAGGATGATGAGCCGGGCGTCGTAGTCTCGAAGGTTGAGCCGGGCGGCAAGGTGTCGGTCGCGGGCATCAAGCCCTTCGAGATCATCACGCACGTTAACGATAAGCCCGTCATGAACGTCAAGGACTTCGAGGCCGCCATCGCCGGGCAGGAAGAGTTGCGGTTGTCGGTGAAACGCATGACGCGCGGCCGGGTCGTTAAGATCAAGATGATCGGCGCGGCCGCGGCGGCGAAACCGCCCGCTGCGGAAGAGCCCGCGTCGGCCGGGAAGCCTGTGGCCGGCGAAAAACCTGCCGCTGGCGCCGACGAGCCCTCCGCCGGTGAACCCCCGCCGAAGAAGAAACGCAAGCCGCGGGCCGAGGATAAACCCGTCCCTTAGCGCCGCGCCTCCAGGAAAGGGATATGCCGATGACAACTCTGCCGCAGCCCGTTGCTATCAGCACAAACCGCTGGGCCATGATCGCCGTGCTCGTGTCGGTTCTGGCCTTGGGCCAGATCGTTGTGGCCGGCCTGGTTGCCTTCGGTGTTCCTTATTGCTGGGCCGATGGGCCGCGCTCGGCCGTTTTGTGGGGCATCGCGCACAACGTGGTCTCGGCCATTCTCATGGCGTTCGCGCTGATCGGCCTTGTCCTGGGCACGACGGCGGTCGTCCAGTGCCGCGCCGCCAAGGGGGCCGAGCGCGGCCTCGGCGCTGCCTATGCCGCTGTGGTACTCTCGCTGTCGACCTTCGCCGTGGCGCACCTGGTCTGGCTCGTTGGCTCGCTCATTAACCTGATCCTGATGGGGGCCCACTGAGGCGGACGCGCCGAGGCCTCTAAACATCCCCCGCGCGGCGGGGCCACGTTAAGAATGTGCCAGGGGGGTGTGGCCCGTGGCCGCGAGGGGGGCAATCAGGGGTCCTTCACGCGGTAAGGCGTCTATGATGTCCGTTCGCGGTCCGTCCCGCGGTTTCTTTGGTCTGATGGTTGTTGCAAGGGTGGCTGCCCAGGCAACCCCGGCTGTCGCCGAGGCGAATCGCCAAGTTGAAGGCCCCGATGACCTGGGCGCGCCCCCTCAAAGAACCCCGGCTCGGGCAATCTCCCCCCGCGCGCTATACGGGGCGACCGCTAGCGATGCGTGGCGGTCGCGATGCCCTAAGCCGGCCTATCCCAGTGCTCGGGCCTATGGTTGCCCGTGCGCTACTAGCCAACGGACCGGGGCGGCATTGTCGCCGGGCATTCACCCGTGGCTGCCGGCATCTCCCCCCGTAGGATGCCGGAGGAGCTGTGCTCGATGTCGCCCCGGTCCGCAAGCCTATCCCAGCCGGTGCTTGCCTACGGTCTTTAATTAATAACGGCAAAGCGGGAGACCGTGCAAGTCTCCATCTCAGGATGTGTGACAGCATATTGGCACAAACGTGTGTTTTGGGGCTGCAATGCGGCCTGCGGACCGGCCGTGGCCGTATCACCCTCCAATGACGCGTGCGCTTACTGCCGTTTTGCTCTGCCGTTTTGCTCTTGACAGGGCACGGCGGCGGCCGATATGTTTAGTCACCATGAAAGCGTGCGGAGAGAACCTGGTCCTGGGCCTTAGGAGGTAATCCCCGGGGCCGCCGCGCGCGTAATCTTCATTAACGTCGGCCTCGGGCAAGGGCCCGGGGCTTTTTTGTTGGCATGGTCGCACGGTGTTGGATAAGAAGGGCGTCTTAACGAGGAGATCGATCATGGCCGGAAAGGTGGATAAGCGCGTCATCGTCTTCGACACGACCCTGCGCGACGGAGAACAGTCGCCCGGGGCGAGCATGAACCTGACGGAAAAACTGGAAGTCGCCCGGGCACTGGAACTCCTCGGCGTTGACGTTATCGAAGCGGGTTTTCCGATCACATCGCAGGACGACTTCGAGGCGGTCCGCGCCATCGCCCGCGAGGTCCGTCGGCCCACGGTCTGCGGCCTGGCTCGCTGCGTCGCCAAGGACATCGACCGCGCCGCCGAGGCCGTGGTCTCCGCCAAGCACCCGCGGATCCACGTGTTCCTGGCCACCAGCAAGATCCACCGCGAATTCAAACTGCGGAAGGCATGCAATGAGATTCTGCGCCTGGCAATCGAGGGCGTCCGCCGCGCGAAAGCGGCGGTCAAGGACGTCGAGTTCTCGCCCGAGGATGCCGCCAGGACCGAACCGGATTACCTGGCCCAGGTGGTCGAGGCCGTGATCGACGCCGGCGCCACCACCGTCAACATTCCCGACACCGTCGGCTGGTCGACGCCGGACCGCTTCCGGGCGCTCATCGAGTATCTGTTCGACAGAGTGCCGAACATTGGCAAGGCGATCATCGCCGTGCACTGCCACGACGACCTCGGCATGGCCGTGGCCAACACGCTGTCGGCTGTGCAGGCCGGCGCCCGGCAGATCGAGGTGACGATCAACGGCATCGGCGAGCGCGCGGGCAACGCCGCCATGGAAGAAGTCGTCATGGCCCTGAACACCAGGCCGGAGGTGTTCGACGGCTGCTGGACGGGCATCCGGACGGACCTGCTGTACCCGACTAGCCGCCTCGTCAGCCGCGTGACCGGCCTGGCGGTGGCCCGCAACAAGTCCGTCGTCGGCGAGAACGCGTTCGCGCACGAGTCGGGCATTCACGCCGACGGGGTCCTTAAGAAGCGGACGACCTACGAGATAATGGACCCGAAGTCCGTGGGCCTGGCCAAGAGCAAGTTGGTCCTGGGCAAGCACTCGGGGCGGCATCAGTTTCGCCAGCGCCTGAAGGAACTGGGGTTCCGCCTGAAGGATGCGCAGGTTGACACGCTCTTCTTCGGGGCGTTCAAGGACCTGGCGGACCGCAAGAAGGAGATCTTCGACGAGGACATCGTGGCCCTTGTGGAGACCGAGGCCGGGCACGCCCCGGAAACGTGGCGCCTCTGCCGCCTGACGGTTGCCACGGCCACGGGCGGCATGGCGACCGCCACGGTGGAACTCCAGGACCAGGCGGCAGGCGAGCCCCGCCGCGACGCCGCCACAGGCGACGGGCCAGTCGACGCCATCTTTCATGCCCTGG
>JAPLMO010000384.1 GCA_026386995.1 Planctomycetota bacterium
GCTCGCGCACCGTGGCTACTCACAGCCGCCCCCCGTGGGGGCTATACAGAGGCGTGCCGCCACGGCTTTTCTTTCCACGGGCTCGCGCACCGTGGCTACTCACAGCCGCCCCCCGTGGGGGCTATACGGAGGCGTGCCGCCGTCTTGCGTCAGTTACGAGAGGGTCAGGAGCCTTACAGATAGGGCTCCAGACCCTCTCGTACCTGACGCCCCACGTTCTCTTCCGCGTCTTTTCCTTCCCCCGCGCCCCCCGGCCTGATAATATCATGCCACGGCCCTTGTGCGATTCGCCATTGGGCATTGCCGTTTGATTCGTCATTCGTAATTCTTAATTCGTCATTCTCTCGGAGGGTCCTATGTCCGACGTCACGGTCGATGTCATCGCCATCGGCAGCCTGGCGAAGAACAAGTTCTGGAACGAGTCCGCCCCCGTGCGGCAGGAATACGCCACGGCCACGCTCGTGCGGTCGGGCAAGATGGTGTTGCTGGTCGATCCCGGCTGGCCGGCGGAGGTGATGCGGTCGGCGCTCTTTTACCGGGCGGGCCTTGAGCCGAAGGCCGTCACGCACGTCTTCGTCACGCACCTCGATACGGCCCACTATCTGGGCATCGGCCTTTTTGAGAAGGCGAAATGGTGGGCGTACGAGGAAGAAATCGCCTACGCCGACGCCGAGTGGTCCGCCGAGGCCCCCGGCCGCAAGGTCCTGGGCAGCCTCAAACCCGCGCCGACGAAGTTCGCCGTCGGCGTGGACCTGTACCCGACCTTCGGCCACACGGCCGGCCACGCATCGGTACTCGTCTATTCCGCCATCCAGAACACGATCATCGCGGGCGACGTGGTGCTGACGCGCGACCACTTCGAGCGCGGCGACCTGGGCGAGGAACCGTGGGACCTGGTGAAGGCCAAGACCTCGTTTCAGGACGTGCTGGAGATCGCTGATACCATCGTGCCGGGGCACGACAATGTCTTTGTGTGTCGCGGGGCAGGGGGAGTACTGTAAAAGGCAGAATGGAGAATGCAGAATGCAGAATGAAGAATGCAGAATGCAGAATAGGCGCCGCAATCGCCGGCCGATGTCTTCCGCCGTTTTACATTCTGCATTCTTCATTCTGAATTCTGCATTTCCCTCCCGCTGCCGGTGTGCTATATAGGAAGCCATGGACTTCTTCAGCATCCTGTCCGACTTTCCGGGGCATCTCGTGACGATGCTCTTTCTGCTGGGGGCGTCGGCGTACTTCTCCGCCTGCGAAACGGCGCTCTTCAATCTCTCGCGCGAGCAACTCCGGCGGTTCCGCGCATCCAAGAGCCCCTTCCGGCAACTTGCCGCGCGCCTGATGGACGACCCGCGGCACGTCCTGGTGACCGTCCTTTTCGGCAACATGCTCGTCAACACGGCCTTCTTCGTGATGGGCGTAGAGTTGATCCAGGAGATCCGCGAGTTGCATCCCGACGCCGGCCGCATCTGGACCGTTGCGATCGGCGTCCTGACGCCGCTGGTGGTGATCGTTTTCGGCGAGATCACACCCAAGAGTGTTGCGGCGGCGTTGCCCGAACGGATCGCCCCCCTGGCCGGCCTGCCGCTGACCGTCCTGGGCTACGTCGCGCGGCCGGTGCGCATCGTGCTAGGTTATGCGTTCGTCGTGCCGATTGCGCGGCTGATGACCGGGCGGCGGCACGTCGAACATTCCTTCGTGACGACCGACGAACTCCAGGCCATCATCGAGGTGGCCGCACGCGAAGGCGCGGTCTCCGTCCAGGAAAGCGACATGCTGGCCGACGTGCTCGACCTGGGGCAACTGCGCGTCCGCGACGTTATGACGCCGCGCGTCGAGATCGTCGGCTGCGACCTCGTCACGCCCATGCCGATCGTGCTGACGGTCTTCCGGCGCACGCGGCACACCAAAATCGTCGTCTACGAGGACGACATGGACCACATCGCGGGCGTCGTGTACGCGAAGACGGCGTTCCTGAACCCCGACCGCACGCTCTCGGAACTCCTTCGGCCGGTCTACTACGTGCCCGAGACGAAAACGGTCGAGGGGCTCCTGAAGGATTTCAGGGCACGCAAGATCCAGTTCGCCGTGGCCGTGGACGAGTACGGCGGCGTCGCCGGCGTCGTCACGCTCGAAGATTGCCTCGAGCAGATCGTCGGCGAAATCCATAGCGAGACCGACCGCCCGGCCGCCGACCCGGTCCAGCGCGTCGCCGAGGCCGAGTACCTCCTGGCCGGCGACCTCTCGATTCGCAGTTGGGCCGACTCGTTCGACCTGGAGGTGCCCGAGGACGGCGGCCGGTACTCCACCATCGCGGGCTTCGTGACGGCCCTGCTTGGCCGCATGCCCAAACCGGGCGACGCCGTCAAGTGGCGGAACCTTCAGTTCATCGTGGAGGAAGTGAATCGCCGCCGCGTGACGCGGGTGCGCCTGAAGTTGCTGGAGCAGCCGGTGGGATCGAAATAATGGACGCCCTTCCGGACATTGCGAGCGATGGGTGGCTGTGGGCGGCAGCCCTGGTGGGCATTCTTGTTTCGGCCCTAGCCAGCGGCGTTGAGACGGGCCTGTACCGCCTCAACCGTATCCGCCTGCGCCTGCGGGCCGATTCCGGCGACCGCCGGGCCAGGACGCTCCAGGGCCTCCTGGGCGACCTGCGCGGGCAGATCATCGTCTGCCTCATCGGCGCCAACCTGGGCGACTATCTGGCGACGGCCATGCTGACTCTGCTGGTGGCGTCGGCCGGATGGGTCCGGTCGTCCGCGGGCGTCGAACTTGTTGCAACGCCCCTCGCCGCGATGATCCTCTTCGTCTTTGCCAATGTCGTGCCCAAGAGCGTGTTTGTGGCCGAGGCCGATCACTGGATGTATCTCTTGGCGCGGCCGATGAAGGCCGCTTACGTACTTCTTCGCCGCATCGGCGTGCTGCCGGCCCTGAGCGGCATCAGCAACCTCATCCTTCACGTGGTCCGCAGGGGCGAGGCGGCCGCCGACCCGTTCCATCCGCGCGAGCGGCTTCGGGCCATCCTGCGCGAGGGCGCCGCCGAGGGCGTCATCAGCGGCTACCAGCACGAACTGGCCGGCAAGGTCCTGGGCCTGCGCGAGCAACTCGTCCACGCGGTCATGATTTCCATCGGCCGCGTGGCAGGCGTTGCCGTCGACATCGACCGCGAGCGGTTCATGGCGGAGTTGCGGCGGCATTCCTTCTCGCGCCTCCCCGTGTGGGAAGGACGCAAGGAGAACGTCGTTGGCATCGTGCGTGTCCTGGACGTCCTGGCGGCAGGGGACCAGCCGCTGGACCTGGGGGCCCTGATGACCCGCGATTTCGTGACCGTGCCGCCCGACATGACGGTGGCCCAGGCGCTTCTCAGGCTCCGCAAGGCCCGGGCCGCCATGGAGGTCGTCCGCGACGACAAGGGCCGCGCCGTCGGCATTATCACCGTCAAGGATCTCGTCGAGGAGATCGTGGGCGAACTGGCGGAGTGGTAGGCGGCCGGCGCAAGTTTGATTCTTAAAGTTCCGGGCACGCTGAACACGTACCACGCAACAGTCCGCCGCGGCGGGCAGGCTGTGGCCATGCCACCCGGCAGGGGACGGAGCGCCCAAAACTGAGGGTTACCTGCGTGTCGCTTTTTTTGTTGACAATAACCGCTCGGAAATCTAGGGTTACCTGAAGGCTCAAAGGGGGGGTTCGGCCCTGGGGCTGCTGCTTCCCCCGGTACAGCCTGCCTGGGCGCTGTTGTCCCAATAAGGCTCGTGCACCTGTTAGAATCGGAGGTTTGTGGATGGCCAGGCGAACGATTCGTGCTCGGCGCGCCAGTCCTTACCTGTTGTACCTTGTGATTGCCCTCTCCATTCTGACGGTGGCGTGCGCCGTCGGATGGACGTATTCCTACCTCGAAAAGGACAAGGCGCTCGTCCAGGTCTTCGGGGAGGCGGGCGTCCAGGATGCCAGCCAGAAGGGCATTGACCCGTTCAAGAAGGTATTCGAGGAGTATGGTGACCCCGAGGCCCGAAACCTGGTCGCCATCCTCGACAAGCGCATCAAGCAGGCCAATGAGTATCGGTCCGAGATCCAGCGCCTGACCGACCAGATAGTCAAGAACGATTTCAAGGGCCAGGAAGGCGACGCCCTGCGCGGCAGCGTCACGATGGTCCTCCAGAGTACGGGCGAGTTGCTGGCCCAGGCCGGCGCGGTGCTGAAGAAAAGTTACGAGGTCGGCACCGAGCAACCGCTCGACGTTACGCCCAAGACCACCGAGGATGCCATCCGCTCGTTCATGAAGCGCCTGGACGGCGTCGTCCTGATCGTGAAGCAGGACCAGACGGCCATCACGGGCCTCGATGTGCAATTGAAGGGCATCCAGGAAGAACTGACCGCCGCCAAGGCCGCCTACACGCAGCAGGTCGGCCAACTGACGGCCAACCTGACGGATGAGAAAAACCGCCTGACGACCGACCGCGACAGCGCCGTTGCTACCACCAAGCAGATGGAGGATGCCAAGCGCCTGGTTGAGGACCGCCTGATCGCCGAACGCAAAGCGTGGGCCATCGAGAAGGAAAAGATCGACCACAACGCCATGGCGCTCCAGAACAACGTCAAGGACCTCGGCGAAGTCGTCAAGGTTTTCCGCGCGGTCCCCACCGAGTCCGGCGTCGACGGTCACATCGTCAACGTTACCGAGCAGGGCTCCGTCGGTTACGGCGACCTCGGCAAGAAGGACGGCGTCCTGCTGGGCATGACCTTCTCCATCTTCGGCCAGAGCGACCTCGGCAGGGCCAATTCGTCGCCGAAGGCCGAGTGCCGCATCGTCCGGGTCATGCAGGACTCCTGCGAACTGCGCCTCTATTATCCGTACAAGGGCGCCAGCCCGGTCATCTCCGGCGACGTCCTTCTGAACCCCGTCTATGACCGTGCGCGGCGGTTACAGTTCGCCCTCGTGGGCAAAATGGACATCAACGGCGACGGCCTCGACGAAAGCGAGCAACTGAAGGCCCTCATCCAGGAGTTCGGCGGAAAGGTCGCCCCCGCCCTGACCGTCCAGACCGACTACCTGGTGGTCGGCGAGGAGCCGAGCGTGCCGTCGCCTCCGGCGGCCGGCGACAGCCCCATGGTCAAACAGATGTACGGAGATGCCCGTAATCGCTTTATCGAGTACACCAAAGCCCGGGCCGAGGCCGAGAGTTTCAGCATCCCGATCCTGAACCTCAACCGGTTCCTGGGCCTGGTGGGCATCGCCGGGCAAAAATGAGCCAGTGACGCGCTCCTTCAGGCGGGGCCGGCGAAAGTCGACCCCGCCTTTTTTTGACGGAAGTTTCAGGTTACAGGTTTCAAGTTTCAAGTTGAAAAACAAGGGTGTACGGACCACGGCGGCCCCGACCTTGGACCTTGAACTTGAAACCTGAAACTTGAAACTCTTTTCAGCGAGGCCAATATGAAGATCGCAAAGCGCGTCCTGGACATCCGACCCTCCATGACCCTTGCCGTCAGCGCCAAGGCCAAGGCCATGAAGGCCGCTGGGATAGACGTCGTCGGGTTCGGCGCGGGCGAGCCCGACTTCAAGACCCCCGCCCATATCTGCGACGCCGCCATCAAGGCCATTCGCGACGGCTATCACGGGTACATCGTTCCGTCCTCCGGCCTGCCGGACCTGAAGAAAGCCGTTGCCGAGTACCTGAAACGCCTGTGCGGCCTCTCGTACGAGCCCGCCCAGGTCCTCATCGGCTGCGGCGGCAAGCACACCCTGTACGAGGCATTCCTGGCGACCCTCGAACCCGGCGACGAGGCCGTACTGCCCGCGCCCTACTGGGTGTCGTATCCCGAGATGATCCGCCTTGCCGGCGCCAAAGAAGTCCTCATCGCGGCCGGGGCGGACCAGGGCTTTAAGATCACCCCCCAGCAACTGGCCGCCGCGATCACGCCGCGCACACGCGTGGTCGTCCTGAACTCGCCCTCCAACCCGACGGGCGCCGTCTACACGCGGGCGGAACTCGCGGCCCTGGCCGACGTTGTCGCGGGCAAGGACCTCTGGGTCTTCTCCGACGAGATCTACAACGAACTCGTTTACGACGGCGTCGACACGTGCTCGTTCGCCACGCTGCGGCCGGAACTTATGAAGCAGACCGTCACTTTCGGCGGGGCCTCCAAGACTTGGGCCATGACCGGCTGGCGCATCGGCTGGGCGGCCGGCCCGACCGACCTCATCAAGGCCATGGGGAATCTCCAGGACCAGTCCACGTCGAACCCGACCTCGATCAGCCAGTACGCCGCCATCGCGGCCGTCTCCGGCCCGGTCGAGCCGCTGGCCGCCATGAAGGCCGAGTTCGACCGCCGCCGCCGCTATATGGTCGACCGCCTGAACGCCATGCCCGGCGTCAAGTGCGTCCGCCCGCAGGGGGCGTTCTACTGTTTCCCGGACGTAAGCGCCACGTATGAGAAGGTCCTCGGCAAGGGCGTCAAGGGACCCAAGAGCGCGGCATGGTCGGAGCAGGTGCTGGAGAAGGCCAGCGTGGCGGTCGTGCCCGGCGGCGCCTTTGGCGACGACAACTGCGTCCGCCTCTCCTTCGCCACGAGCATGCAGCAGATCGAGAAGGGCCTGGACCGGCTGGAAAAGTTCCTGAAGGCATAGCGTTTACGCACCGCCGCGTTTAGCCGTCGCCGCATACGGCGACGATTATAATGACCGCGGCCGTGTGCGGCCGCGGCTAAACGTTTCACACCAGCGTGCGCTCGATCAGGTCGCACACCTCCGGCGCGAGGACCGCAAAATCAAACTCTCGCAGGACCAGCTCGCGTGCCGCGCAGCCCATGCGCTCTCTTAACGCCGGGTCGCCCGCCAGGCGCCTGACGGCCGCGACCCACTCTTCGGCCGTCGCCGCGTGCAGGCCCGTTTCCTCCGGCCGGACGTAATCGGCGTTGACGCCCACGGGGCTCGTGACCACCGGCAACCCCGCCGCCATATACTGGAGCACCTTGAAACCGCACTTGCCGCGCGTGTACGGCGTGTCGGGCAGGGGCGCGATGCCGATGTCGCACTCCGCCAGCAGCCGGCCCTCGGCCTCGTAACTCCACGGAACGTTCTCAACGCGCAGGCCGTCGAGGCGGAGTTCGGCATCGGCAATCACGCGCAGGGTGGCGCCGGGGACCGCGCGGCCGATGGCGTCGAGGGCCGGGCGGATCGGCTCGAGTTGCTTCAGGGTGCTGGCGCTGCCGATCCAGACCAGGCGCGCCGCGCCGGCCTTGCCGTAATCCTGCTTCGGCGCAAACCGCCGCGCATCGAGGCCCGTCGGCACGACCTCCGACTCCCAAGCGCCGGCCAGGTCGGCGTGGCCCGCCAGGATCGGGCTTCCGGCGATCACGAGGTCCGCCAGACGCACCGTCCGCGTGAACCGCCGCTGGCGCTCGCCGTGCGGCCGCTGGGGCGCACGGGCCTGGAACATGACTGCATCGTCAAAATCGTAGATGAGCCGGTGCACGCTGGCGAGGTGGCGAGCGTCCAGCCACGAGAGGGTCTTGCGGTGCAGGAGTACGCCGTCGAACGCGGTGGCTCGGAGCATCTGTCCGCGCCGCGTCCAGGGGCAGTTGGCCAGCGTGACGACTTCGGTCTGGATGCCCCGCTCCGCGAGCGGCGCCAGGTACGGCTCGATGCGCTGCCGGAAGGCGGCATTGTCGCGATCGCGCGTCAGGACCAGGAGTCGCTTGGATTCGGCCACGGCCCATCCTTTCGCGGCCGATTATAGCGCAAGGCCGTCG
>JAPLMO010000008.1 GCA_026386995.1 Planctomycetota bacterium
GCGAAAAGTGCCCGATTTTGCCCTCCGGTGTATACTAAAGTGAACGCGATACAATTCGCTACTAAAGGCTATAAGCCCCGGCGGCAAAGGAGGCTGTCCCCTTTGCCCGGCCGGAAAAGGGGACGGCCCCCGTTTCCCGGCGACCTCACCCCGGCGAATCTTCGACTCGGTCGCCGCACGCCGTGGCAGCGGCGCAGGGCCCCAGGCCCCGTATGCCCCTGCTGTTGCTTCTCAATCCGCGACTCGCAATTGTGCACGCCCGAGGAATCTGTGGGTTTCCGGGCGGCGCGGCGGTACACTACGGGCATGTACGCATTCGCTATTGTGGGCATTCTGGGGGCGATGATTGCCGTGGGCCAGTGGGGCGGCGAGGCCCCGCCGGAACTCTGGGTCGCCCTTTCGGGGTTGGCCGTCGTCGTGGCCCTGGTGGGCCTGGCGGGCCTGTGCATCTCGGCCTTCATCCTGTGGCGGCGGGGAGAGGTGGCGGCCGGCGGGCTGCGGTTCCTCGCCAAAGTCCGCCTCCTGGGGCGGGTCTACCGCCTCCTGGTGCTGGTGGCGTACGGACTTGTCCTCAGGCAACTCGGCTGGGCGGCGCTGGCGTACGACATGGCCGGCCGCGGCACGTGGGATTGCCCCGCGATGGCGATTGCGATCGCCCCGTTTCTGGTGCTCTGCGTCGCAGCCTGGACGGCCGTCTACTGGGCCGAGCGGGTGCTGCGGGCCACGATGTTCGAGCAAGCCGGAGCGGTCGTTTCCGCGGGCGAGTGGACCCTGCCGCGCTACCTGGAATTCATGTTCCGCCAGTACGTGTTGGTGTTCCTCGTGCCGCTGCTGGTGCTGCTTGGCATCGACGACGCCCTGGTGCACGCGGGGTACTCGCCCGACAGCGGCTTGCTGGGGTTCGTCCTGTTCATGGCCACGACGCTGGCGGCCGTGCTGCTGGCGGGCGTGTGGGTCCGCATCTGCTGGCGGACCGAGCCGCTTCCGGAGGGCGACTTGCGGCGGCGCCTCTACGCGCTGGCAGAGCGGGCGGGCGTGCGGGTGGGAAACGTCCTGGTGTGGCGGACGAACCTTTCGATCGCCAACGGATGCATGATCGGCATGGTCGGCCCGTTGCGGTATATCATGGTCACCGACGCGCTGCTGCTGGCGATGTCGCAGGCGCCCGAGGAGGCGGAGGCCGTTTTCGCCCACGAGATCGCACACGTCAAGTACCGCCATACGCTGCTCTACGTCGGCCTGATGGCGGGGGCCGTCGGGGCGGCGATGCTGGCGGGCGAGGCCGTCGCAGCGCTCTCAGGCGCAAAGTGGGCGGCCGGTGCGGCCACGGTCGCAGTGTTGCTGGGCTATCTGGGCCTCGTGTTCGGATACATCTCGCGCCGGTGCGAACTTGAGGCCGACCTCTATGCCGCGCGCGCCACGGAGTGCCCGGTGAACTGTTCGCCGCCGGACCCCGGTTTTGCGGCCGGGCAGGCTCCCGCGGGCGCGGAGGACTGGGCCGCGGCGGCGAGCGGGCGCAGCCTGTGTCCGCATCGCGTCCTGGCCTTGACCGCCGCGCTGGAGCGGATCGCGCGGCTGAACGGGATGGCGTATTCGGCTCGCGGCTGGCGGCACTTCAGCATCGCGCACAGGTGCGACGTGCTGGCGGGGCTGCTCGCGGACCCGGCGGGCATTGCGCGATATGAGCGCCGGATACGGCGCCTCAAGAGGGTCGCGCTGGCGGCGTCGCTGGCGATTGCGGCGGCGGCCGGCGGTTACGTCTGGGCGGCATCGACATCAGAGACGGACCACCCAGAGCACCCGGCACGCCCAGAGTACATCATTCCGGGCGAGCCGATTTACCGGACACATCTCATTGATCGGCACCAGGTGGACGCGGTCGCCTTCGGGACGCCAGAGTTTCACCGTGACGCCGATGCGGCCGCGGACCTTGACGACCGCCGTCTGGCCGGGCTCGGGCGGGATGCTGCGGCGGCAGACGACCAAGTCGCCGTCGCGGATGCGCGGGGCCATGCTGTCGCCGTCTACGCGCAGGGCAAACGCCCCCGCGCCGAGAGGGCCGAGGCCGGGCAGTTCCAGGTACTCCAGGATCCCGTCGGCCGTCGGGGCGGATAGTTGGACCAAGAGGGCGGTGGCGTCGGCCGGGCGGCCGGGTTCGCCCGCCGGGTCGGCCGCCAGCACTTCGGCGCCGCGCTGGTGTGCGGCACGGGATTCCGTGTGCGCGATCAGGCGCTCCAGGACCTGCGGGTCTTCCTTGCCCGCAAAGAACTTCTCCCACGAGGCCAGGAGGCCCGCCGCAGTCCGCCCGATGACCGGAATGGCCGACGGCTTAAGATCCGCCTGCGCCGGCTTCCACGCGCGACCTTCCGGCAGCGATTTTTCGACCTGCGCCAGGATCGCGCGGAGCGCCGCGACGGCGACGTTGTCGAGCCCGCCGGGGGCACCGCGGAGTATTCCCGACTGCCGCGCGGATTCAGACCGTCCCGCGGCTTCCGACTGTCGCGCGGCATCCGACTGCCCCGCCGCTTCCGCAGCGGGCTCGGATTTCTGCGCGGGTCGCTCGGAGAGGGCCGCCGCGAAGCGCGCGAGGATTTCCTCGGCGGGGTGTGACAGCCTGTTGTCAGCACTCTCCGGCGGCAGGGCGGGGAAGGCTTTCCCCTGGCCGGTCAGGAGCCACTTGAGGTCGGCCCCGGTGACCTCTGCGGCACGGGCGAGGAGGCCGGCGGGTGGCTCGCGGCCCTTTTCGTAATAGTTGTAGGTAGAAGGACTTACGTTCAGCGTCCGGGCGAAGGCAGCCCTTCCGCGCGCCCCGAAAACGGTCTGGCGGAGGCTCGCCAGGCGTCCGCACGAGTCTGGTCCCGTCGGAGGGTCGGCCATGGGGCAAAATGCCTCCAAAATACCGTTTCGGCGCTCGCAAATGCGAACAAGTGTTGCATTGCGTTCGCGGATGCGTATAATAGCCTCATGCTGTACGCAACCGTGAATCATACCGCCCCAGGAACGCATAGCAACTGAAAAACGAGGAGTGCCCCATGAAGCCGAAGGCCGAGGCCGTCAGAGAAATCATCAAGGGTCTTGAGGGTCTCCAGATGCTGAGCCAGTGGGAGCAATCGCTCGCCAGAGACCTGACCGCAAAGGCCGAGTCGCTGCTTCGCTCGATACCCGCCGCGCCGCCTGCCGGGAAGGATGCGGCCGGCGGGTCGGACGATACGTAGTTCCGTGTTCGGGCGCGGCCGGCCTCACTTTGAAGACGCACTTCGCTGATAACCAACAGGATGGGTCACAAACTCGACGTATCATCTGCATCGGCGGCGAGAAGATTCGCGATACTTCCTTCCCCCACGCCCAACCACGTCAAGGCAGTCAAGGTGTATGTCACCGGAACTTCCCGGAACTTAAAGGGACTCCGGCACATGCTTGGCTGGGGCTGAGGAGACACTTCGCGTATTACAACCATCGGCGGCGGCACAGGAGCTTGGACCGACGGACGCCGGCCAGCGTGTACTGACTGACAAACCATCTTGTGCAGACGAGAAGAAGTGGTAGAATAGAGACAGGCGACGGGCGTTCCGTCGCCGCGCGTGTTGCTGTTTGCCTTGGTCGCCCTTCTGGCGCCCTCCGCAACAGCAGCGGCAACATTACCCATGCAGACGGTCCCACCTTATTCTAGGCTGAAAACTGTCCAGCGCATGGGAACAATCTAACCCGGTCACAAGTGCTCGGTCGGGAGAAGACTTTATGGGCGATGTCAAGAACAAGCGTGTTGTGGTCGCTGGTGATACCACCGTGGATTGGCACATTCTGCATGACGACGCCAGAAAAGGTCACCCACGGGGATGGCAGGACGAAGGGGGAGCCCATGTGGTCTTTCGATTCGGAGGAGCGATGTTGCTCGGAGATCTCTTGGAGCATGTGACGGATGGCATCGACGTGTTGCCACACAACTTGTTTTCCGAGTTTGAGGCTGTGGAAGCCGACAGCGGCTTGACTCCAAGTGACCCTCGGTACAACCACGCGACGGCGGTGTGGTCGCTATACGAGAGAATCCGTAATTCGAAGGAACGCGTCTGGCGAATAAAAGAGTTACAGGGCGTTCGAAGAGCCAGATTGCCAGGGGGGGCATTTGCCGCCTTGTGCCCGTTCGAGGAAGACCGTCGCGAACAGATACTGGCGATCGATGCCATCGTTGTAGATGATGCAGGTTTGTGTGTCCGGGACACAGAGCGGTTTTGCCGGCAACTGATACGGGCTGTTGATGGCACCGGCAGTCGGGATAGCCGCCCGTGGGTCGTACTCAAGACCGCATGGCCCGTTGCCCAAGGACGTCTTCTCCAGGATCTACTTGACGCGTGTGGCGACAGACTGCTCGTCGTAACAACAGCGGAAGACCTTCGGAAGTCGGGATTTCAGATCTCCGAAGGCATCTCATGGGAAGCTACTGCACAGGATCTGGCGTGGGAGATGACCTTCAATCCGAGACTCCATCCGCTCCGCCGTGCGGCTTGTGTGGCGGTCTCGTTTGGGCCTACCGGAATATGGCTGTCGCGAGCACATATGAGATTAGGCGCTGAAGCCCACAGCATGGCCCCAACCCTTGTTTTCGACCCGCTGAACTTGGAGGGGGATTGGGAAGCCAAACGACCAGGCATGCTCATAGGTTACACAAGTATCATGACGTTGTGCTTCGTGGCACATATCCTTGACAAGGGACATGCGACTGAACTGCCGAAGGCGGCAGCGGCCAGCATCAGTTGTATGCGAGCTCTTCACGATGAAGGTGTCGGGCTTGATGAGGAATCAGGGCAGATTCAGTTCCCGTACAAAGCAATTCGAAAGGCGTATGCGGGCCAGTCGGCGTATGGCGTGAGCCGTGTCCCGGTTCCCGTGAGGCCTTACACTGTGCCGGGGATCTCGACTCAGAAAACCCCGTCCCGGCTATGGTCGATTCTGCGAGATAACTTCGGGAAATGGGATTCGCTCCTGGAACTTGCAGAGAACATCGTGATCAAGGGTCCCAAGGAGGCTATAAAGAGTGTACCAGTCACGGAATTCGGGAACTTGGTAACTGCGGACCGCCGTGAAACGGAGAGTTTTCGCAGTGTGTGCAGACTAATCAGGGAGTATGTCCCTAGCTCGGAAACCAAGCCTCTTTCTTTGGCGGTGTTTGGCCCTCCTGGCTCAGGAAAGTCGTTTGGCGTTACGCAGGTGGCCACCGCTATGGCGGCTGACAGCATAAAGCCACTACCACCGTTTAACCTCTCGCAGTTGTCTGGGCCTCCGGCTCTAAATCAGGCGTTCCATCAGATTCGAGACTGCGGCCTATCGGGAAAGATCCCCTTGGTCTTTTGGGATGAGTTTGACTGTAAAGTGAACCTTCAGCCGCTCTTTTGGTTAAGGCATTTCCTGGCCCCCATGCAAGACGGAGAGTTCATGGAAGGCCAGGTCACCCACTCAATAGGCAAGGCGATTTTTGTATTTGCCGGAGGCATGGCGGCCCACCTTTCCGAACTTGGCCTGGATTTGGGGCGGGGAGGAGCTGACGATGTGCAATGGCGAGAGGTCAAGGGGCCGGATTTTCTCAGTAGATTGAAGGGCTTCATAGATATTGTGGGGATCAACCGCGCAGAGACGGTAAACGGAGATGCCATGGTACCGGACTCTGAGTATGTTGTACGCCGGGCAATCGTTCTGAGAAACATCCTTGAACGGAAAGCCCCTGGAGTTCTGAGGGTAGATGGTGAGGCTCAGATTGACCGGGGTCTGCTCAGAGCCTTTCTGACAGTGTGGGCCTATCCTAACGGTGTCCGTTCGATGGAGGCGATTGTCGCCACTAGTAAGCTACAGGGCGCGACTCGATACCAGCCTTCCGCACTGCCACCCAAGGCATTGCTTGAACTCCATGTGAATGCGAGGGAGTTCCTCGGTATATATAACCAGAGGGTGGAATTCAGTGGCGAGGAATTGGAGCGATTGGCCGCCGCGAACTACGCCGTGTACGCTGAGAATAAAGGGTCATCTGCGCCGGGCTATAGCCAGCTGTTGGATGCCGACAAAAACAAGAACAAGGAGGCTGTTCGTGCATGGCCACATATGTTGGCCTCACTAGGGTACACCTTTGTGGCGGCTGGCAAGGAAATTCCTGGTGGCCAACGGGTCGAGTCCCTTGATGATAAGGACATTGCCAGGTTGGCCCAACTAGAGCATGATAGGTGGATAATCCGCGAAGTAGCGAACGGAACGGTGTACGACAAGACGCGTGATGACTCAGGAGTTCCTCGTCGCAATCCCTACATGGTTCCATGGAATAAAATGACCCGCGAGGAGTTGAGGGAGGCATATCCGGCCGAAGTAGCCTCGCGATTGGGAGAAGGGCCCCTGGACGGGGTTTTTGACATGAATATGATTCGTCGCATTCCTCAGGTTCTCCGGGCCGCGGGACTTGAGCTCGTGCGGATTGATTTCTGAGAGGTGAGCGATCTTCATGGGATGCCACACGGGTTCCGGCAGGTTCCGGTGACACACACCCTAACTCCCGATTCTCGCAGTTCGTGGCACGGTGCTACCTTAAGGCTTCCGGCCTGTCGCGTCAATGGCAAGAGTCAGGCCCAGCCGCTCGGCCAAATACCGGTCGCTTTTACGGCATGGCTGTGGCGCGGGCGATTATCAGATCAGTCCGCAGGCGCCTGGCGGGGACTTGTTGTAATAAGAATCAGCGCGGTCCCGGCACAAGGCGGCGCGAGTTGCTCCAAGGGCTGCGGGGCGCCCTCTTGGCCGGGACGACCGGTCTCAGGGATTTGGTAAGGCCTCAGTCTCGGGCGCGGCAGGCCTCACTTTGAAGACGCACTTCACCGGAACCTGACTGGAACTCGGAACTCACCCCGGGCAAATCAGCCTCCGAAAGACACCCATATTATTTTGTTGCAGGACCGTTGAGTGCGAGGTAGGGTTTTTCCCTGACGAACGGCGAACGCAGTTTCGGTGGATAAGTTCAGGAGGTAAGGTATGACCAGAACGCGTGACCGGGAAAATGTCGGGATAGCCGCTGCCGCGGCCATCGGGCGACGAACGTTCTTGAAGCAGAGCCTTGCCTTCAGCGCGGCATTCGCGGTGCCGACTGTCGTCACCAAGTCCCTGTTTGGCGCCGACGCGCCAAGCAACCGCATCAACGTCGGCCAGATCGGGTGCGGCGGCATCGGAAGTGGCTATCACATTCCAATTTTGAGCGAGATGCCCGACGTGCGGATTGTCGCCGTTGCGGACGCTTATAAGCGCAGGCGCGACGCTGCCGCCGCCAGGCTGAATGCAAAGTACGGCGCCGGCACCGTTACGGCGTACGCCGATTTCAGGGATATTCTGGCCCGCCCGGACGTGGAAGCCGTCATCATTGGCGCCCATGACAACTGGCACATGCCTATGTCCATTGCGGCAGCCAAGGCCGGCAAGGATGTTTACTGCCAGAAACCGTTGGGTTTGGATTTCGGCCTGACCAACGTCCTCCGAAAAGCGATCCGCGACCAGAAACGGATCTTCCAGTTCGGAACGCAATACCGTTCCATGGGAAGGTACCGGCAGATGGTTCAACTGGTTCGCAACGGCTACATCGGGCAACTGAAGAGGATCGACTTGTGGTGTCGCGACGTGTCGGTCAACGTGGACAAGTATCACGTCAAACCCTACGGATCGACCCCAGAGGTCCCGGTTCCGGCGGACCTCGATTTCGACGCATGGATGGGGCCTTCCCCAATGGTTCCCTACACTGTCGATCGTATGACCTGCTGGGGTGGTTACCATTGTCCCGAAACCTCCCTGGGTTTCATTGCCGGCTGCGGCATCCACGAACTGGGACTCGCGCAATGGGGCAACAAATCCGATCATACCAGCCCCGTCCGGTATGAGGGAACCGGCCACATGCCCACGGAGGGCGTTTTCCGAACGCTGGAACGCTGGGACGTGATGTGCGATTACTCGAACGGAGTGAAACTGCGATTCATGGACTACCGGACGGCCAAGCCGGTTGTCACGCAATACCTTCCCGGCTGGCACGACGGCGACGGCATAATTTTCCATGGAACCGAGGGATGGATCAGCGATGCGGAAGGTTTCTGCGCAAGCAACAAATCGCTTTGGAAACAGGACTTCAAGCCGAACGACGAACAACTCCCGGTCTCACCGGAACATAACCGGAACTTCATCGACTGCGTCAAGTCTCGTCAGGAGACCATGTGCCCGGTGGAAATGGCAATCCGTTGCGACGCGATCTGCCAACTCTCGAACATCGCCGCGCAGACGGGGCGGGTGATTCAGTGGGATCCCGAGAAAGAGACGATCGTCGGTGACGAAAAAGCGTCGCAAATGCTCACCCGGCCTTACCGCGACAAATGGAAGGTTTGGTGAACCAGGCACAACAAGCAACTCCCGCGGCGTGCGTTTCTCAAAGTCAAGTGCATGACCGAGTAACCATGACCGAGTGTGCTGGTCCGCCGTTTTTCGTGCCTTTCGCGCCGGAATCCGTCATCTGGTTGTCGCAGATAACACCCGCCGACACCCGTCACTCACCCCGCAGGCCCGGGACGGAGTTTTCGGGACGCACAACCTTATATCCGCCACGGTTCACGCAGCGCCTCCGAACGCAACCTGTTCGCTTCCTCGTCGCCGACGAACTCGTTCTTCACGGGATCGTAGTTTACCTTGCGGTCCAGAAACCCAGCGATGCTGACGGCATGGCAGACAATATGGGACTGGCAGGCCACGCTGGCATTGGCCCGCGGCTGATTCCGCGACCGCACACAATCCAAAAAATCGCGCAAATGGGAATTTGCCGCGGACCCGTCTTTATTGGGACCTTTCCCGCCGATCAATTCCCTCGAGCTTGCAAAGAGGTTGCCGTTGTCACCCGTCTCCACCCAGCCTGTTTCACCCTCATAGCGCACCGGGCATGAGCCCGAGTTGAGCCATCCGTCGTTACGCACGACCAGATTGACGCCATTGGCATACCTGGCACAAATCTGGTTGCCTTCCGGCCAGTACTCCACCGCCGCCGTCCGGTCAGAATCATTGGCCCACTGGCAGAGATCGACGGTGTGCGAACCCCACTCCAGGCATCCGCCGCCTACCAGTCCCCCGCCTTTTTCAAAAGCGCCACCATTATTGAGAAGGCCGCTGTTAAACGGACGCCAGGCTGCCGGCCCGAGATACATATCCCAGTCCGCAACCGCCTTGCCGGGATCGGGCTCCTGTGCGGACCAGCCGCTGGCGCCGGTTCCAAGACCGCCCGGATGAGCATGAAGTGTCTGAAGTTTGCCGAGCTTGCCACGGCGCGCCAACTCGACCGCAAACACGAAATTGGACACGTTACGTCGTTGCGTACCCGCCTGGAACACGCGCCCGGTCCGGCGGAAAGTCTCGGCCAGCGTAAGGCTTTCGGCAATATTCTTCGTGCAGGGTTTCTCGCAATACACATCCTTGCCAGCCTTGGCCGCCATGATCGAGGCCAGCGCATGCCAATTGGGACCAGTGGCAATCAGCACTGCATCAATATCCTGGCGCGCCAGCATCTCGCGGAAATCGGCGTACATAACGCAATTCTTGTTGCCGTACCTGTTATCCACATGTTTCTTGGCTGCCTCACGGCGTTCCGTGCGCACATCGCAGACTGCCACGCACCGCACGTCCTTCTCTTCCAGCAAGCAGCCCAGGTCGTATCCACCCCTGCCGCCGATCCCGATGGCGCCCAGTGTAATCTGCTCGCCGGGGGCGACTGCGCCGTCACGGCCCAGCGCCGATGCGGGAATGAAATACGGAAGCGCAATCGCACTGCCGGCCATGGCGGCGCCTTTCAGGAATTGCCTTCGCGTGATTGCTGCTTTCGATGAATCAGACTTCATGAACTCACCTCTTGCGTTATCTTGTGTTACTAACCTTGGCCTGTTAAAGCCCCGCTTTTGCGGCCGTCGCGTCAACCTTCAACGCGATCACCGTATCCACCGGATCCCAGATTGCGTCTGCTGGGAGCGACAACTCGACGCCGGCGGCCGACTGGCTGATTCTGACTTCTTTGCCGCCGAGCAAGAACGAAGCCGCGCTGAACCGTTGACCATTCTTCGGCGCGGGGAGGCGGACCGTCTTTCCGGCCGGCGGGATCAGCACATGCACATAGACGGTTGAGCCATCGGCAGAGTCTGTGGCCACAATGTCCCAGGGGATATTATGCACCGGTTCCAGGATACTGCTGGGCGTCGTGTTGAGGAGCGAAACTTGTCGCTCGCGCCAAAGCCGGCCGAATTCAGCCATCAGGTCCTTCACCTTGGGAGGATAGCCGGTGGCGAACGGCGTCAGGGCAATGTGAATGCCGCCTTTCTGGCCGGGCGTCCCGGCGCAGCGGGCGACCGCACGAAAGACCTCGGAAACCGGCATCTTCACTTCGGTGCCCAGCGCCCAGTCGCCTGTGGGCATGATGCAGCACTGGTTTTTTGAGCCGCGGTCGGAGTAGCCGCTCTCAGCGGCAGGCCACGCGTCTTCAAGGGACAGTCCGTCCTGGACATAGTCGGGGCCGCTCTGCCAGATCACGGCATCAGGATTGCCGGCCCGCAAGGCGTCCGCCATCCGATTGGCGTTTTTGAAGCGCTTCGGCGAATGACGATCAATCCAATAGCCTGAAACCCGCTCCCCGTAACGCAGGCTCATTTCCTTGAAAAGGCCCAGGATGAAATCATCCCATTTCGGATTGGGCCACAGACCGAGGTTGTGGTTGGGGCCGGGCAGGCCGTCGACCTCGGGACCCCACCCGAACAAGGCCCGCTCCGCCCGCGAAAGATCGTGCTGGTCAACCGGGTGGACATAGAGGCACAGGGCGATGCCGCGCCGGTTCAGTTCATCCGCAAGGTCGCCGAGCATGTCGCGCTTGGCCTGATGTTTAGGCATGCCGACATCGGTCATGACCTTGCTGGGCCCCATCAGATACATCGCCGCATGAAAGGCGGTCATCGTCACATACTGGGCGCCCATCTGCTTGACCGCGTCGGCAAAGGCTTTGACGTCGAACGCCGTGGCCTGCGCGTCCAAATCCCAGACAGCGGGATTCGGTTTGCCGTACGAAAAAGGGGTACTACGCGTATAGTGGACAAAAACGCCAAACTTCGCGTTTTTGATGAACTCAAACCCCAAGTCCTGTCGGCGCGCTGCCGGAGCGGCGGTTGGCGAGACGGTGGGCTTCCGGGTTTCTGCCCCCCAGACTGCGGCCGATGCCATAAGCAAGGTCATGCACGCAATAAATGTAGTCTTCATGTTACTGGGTTCCTTTCCCACTGCAAAACTGATAACAGCCCGACCCGACCTCATATACCGCCGCATCATTTTCCATACGCAGGAACTTCACACCTTCAACCTTGCCGGTTGGCTTGCCGGACTCAGTCACTCCGGCAGCGTCCTTCGCCGGGACATACACGGTGGCGGTGGTGTTGGCGGGGATGGTGACATCCATTGTCAGTTTGTTGCCATCGCGCTTCCAGTTACTCACGATCTTCCCGTGAACCGAGTCATAACTGCACTTGACCCACGTCAGATCGCCGACGATTGCCGGCTTGATGATGATCTTCTTGAAACCGGGGCCGGATTCATCGGGCCGGATGCCGGCCAGGCCCTGATAGAACCAGCTTCCCGGGCTGACGAAGCAGGAGTGGATTTGGGACCAATAGCCGTCCCACAGTTCCCAGAACGTGGTCGCCCCCTGCGACAACATGTATCCCCACCCCGGGTAGGTCTTCTGGTTGAAGATGGTGTAAAGCAAATCGCTGCGTCCTGCTTCCTGAAGGGATTGAATAAGGAAATATGTGCCGAGCATGCCGGTGTCCAGATGCCCTTTGTTCTTTACCATGACGATATCCTCAAGTTGTTTAAGGACGGTGTCACGCAAAGCGTCAGGGACAACGCCCATCAAAAGAGGCATGGCCTGACTCAATTGCCTGTCGCTATCGTAAAGTTTCTCATTCTTGTTATAGTAAGTGGAGTGGATGAGCGCTTTAAGTTCCTGGATCTTGGCCCGGTGGCGCTTCGCTTCATCGGTCCGGCCAAGAACGTCCGCCGACTTGGCCAGCAGATCCATGAGATACACGCGATAGCAGTTGATGAAAAGTTCGGTTCCGGGCGGGGCCGTCATGCCGATGCCGGGAGCAACCCAGTCGCAGCCGCCGTCGCCACCTTGCCTTTGAATGCCGCCGCCGGGGTAAAAACTCTCAAGATACACGGTGGGATAGCGCACCATCGGTTCGTAGGCCCGTTCAAGCAATCTACGGTCACCGTAGTAGATGTAGGCCTTCCAAGGCATCACGTCCACCATGCCGCCCCAGGGAAACCAGCAACTGGGATCTGCATGGTTCGGCGGCGAATATTGGGCGGACTTGCCGGTGACCGGATCCTGCGCATCCAGCCAGTCGATGGCCCACTTGGCGTAAAAGGCCGATGCGTCCAAGTTCATGACATGCGAGTCGATTCCATTCTGGCCATCACCATAGCCCATCCGCTCGCGGTGGGGACAATCCACCATGTAGCCGCCAAGATTCAGGCAGCGGATCGTCCACAGGTTGACTTGGTGGATGCGGTTGAACAGGGCGTTAGAGCACGCGAACGACCCGACCGGTTCGAGGTCCGATTCGATGAACAGCGCCTCGGCATCGCCGATCGCCGGCTTGACCGGCAACCCCTGCACGATGACGTAGCGGAAACCTTCGTAGTTGAATTTGTTGCAAAACTCTTCGCCGGGCTTTCCGGCCGAGATGAATTCTGTTCGCTGATTGTTGGTCTGGTAATAGGCCGGCCCCCTGGCCGTTTCGATTTTCTTCGGCTCGCCGGCGGGCTTGATCTTGCCCGCGGGCGTGTCATCTCCCTCGTGTGACTGGAATCGCTTGTCGGCAAAGTGCATTGTCACCGTCTTGCCGGCTTCCAATTGCGGCAGGCGCAGGTGGAACCAGCCGGACAGATTGGTGCCGAAATCAAATTCATACGTATTGTCATCCAGTGCAACACAGGCCACTGCGGGAATGACCTTCGTGATACGGTTCGGGGGGCAGGATTGTGCGGTCGCAATGCCGGTTGGCCCCGTGTACTCCTCCACGGGTCTCCATGATCCGTTCGTGCATCCAACCTCATTCCAATCTGCAACGTAGCGACGGGCATCTATCTTCTCGTAACCAGTCCCGCACCATCCCCACGCGATTTCGGTATGGGTGCTGGACGTGAAAGTCCAGGAAGTATCCGTCCCTACGACCACCCTCTGCCCGCCAACCGTCATGTCGAGCTGTACGCGGGCAAGTGGTGCAATCTCCTTGGGAAAGAGCAGGCCCAAACCCAGCCATACGCCCACACAGTTGGTTCCTGGCCGCAGGAGCTTGCTGATGTCATAGGTGGTGTAGAGCGAGCGCTTGTCATAGACGGACACGGCGGGGGCAAGCACATCGTCGCTCACCTTCTTGCCGTTCACATACAATTCATAGTAACCCTTCACATTCACAAATGCCGTCGCCCGCTCCGGCGCGGCCGTTAGGGTGAACTCCTTGCGCAGCCAAGGCGAAGTGTCACCGCCCGCCTTGACCCACTTCGCCTGCCAATCATCGGGCTTCAACAAACCCATCGACCAACCGGCCGGGGCACTCCAAGCCGACGCCTTGCCGTCCTTGTCCCACACGCGCACTTTCCAATGGCAATACATCCGCGACTCCAGCGGCTTGCCGGCATACTCCACCTGGATGCTTTGGTCCGACGCCACCTTCCCGCTGTCCCACAGATCACCCTGGTCTTTCTTCAGCAGTGCTTCCGAACTCGCCACCAGCACCTGGTAGGCAGTCTGCCTGACTCCCCTTTCAGGTTTCAGGTTTCCGCCCTCATTCTTCGCTTGAATGATCCAACTCAACCGGGGCTTCGCCGCGTCGATGCCAAGAGGATTCTCCCGGTACTCGCACCGGAGGTGCGTCATAAGGCCTGACTGCCCCCATGCTGCTTGGCCAATTGCCAGCGGCGTCAACACCATGGCGACACACACAATACTTTTCATAATTGTTTTCATGGAGTGATTGTCCTTTCCGTTGATAGAATTTCTACGGGACCGAGCAGACCGGATCCAAGCAGCGGCGAATCTTTCTTGTACGGATTCCACGTCGTCCACGTGAACCGTTTCTCTGCCGGCAACGACTGGTCGCCGATTATGCGATTGGGCCAGAATTCCGGTGACACACACCCTAACTCCCGATTCTCGCAGTTCGTGGCACAACGATACCTTAATGCTTCCGGGCTGTCGCGTCAAGGGCAAGAGTCAGGCCCAGCCGCTCGGCCCATTACCGGTCGCTTTTTACGGGCCGGCTGTGTTGCGTGCGAGAACCAAATCGGTCCGCAGGCGCCTGCCGGGACTTGTTGTAAAGGGAAACCGCCCACGCTCTGCGCGCATCGGCCAGAAAAGAGATAAAAGCCAGGCGTCGACGCTCTGGCCACCTCCCGGAATCCGTCATCTGGTTGTCGCAGATAACGCCCGTTGACACCCGTCACTCACCCCGCAGACCCCGGATGGAGTGTGCGGGACGCACACCATCGGATGAGCCTCACAGCCGCCACGGCGGGCGCATCGACCGGCCAAGCATCCGGTTGGCCTCCTCGTCGCCGGGGAACTCTTCCTTGTCGGGGTCCCAGCGGAGTTTGCGGCCGAGGCGCATCGCGATGTCGCTGATGAGGCAAAGGGTGGTCGAGCGGTGGGCCACCTCGGCCGAAGCGATGCTCTCCCGCCGCGTGCGGACGCACTCCAAAAAGTGCGTCGCATGGTTGTCGCTGTGCTCCAAATGGATCTCACGTGGCCCGATGACGGTCCTGAGGAGCGATTGCGGCTCGGCCTTTATGGAGCAGGCGTTGCCGTGGGCCATCACCCAGCCCTCGGTACCCTCGAACCGGGCCCCCACCTCCGGCGAGTTCACATCGTTGTGAGTGCTGGTGAAGATCAGCCGCACGCCATTGGCGTACTTCATCTCCACGTGCCAGTCGCAGGCGGTGTCGTTGAAACCGTCGGTCGGATAGACGCCGCGACCCTCGACCTCGACCGGGCCCGTGCGGTCGGTGCCGCTGCCCCACTGGGCGATGTCCAGGGGATGCACGCCGCAGCCCGAGATCCACCCCGCCGTGTAGTCCGAGTGACACTGCCACGCCCCGCCGCCGGTCGCCTGGCCGACGTAGGGGATATACGGCGCCTGGCCAAGCCAGAGGTCGTAGTCCAGTTCAGGCGGGACAGGCTGCGGCGGGCGGACCTTGTCGGCCCAACTGCCGCGCTCGCACACGCGGATGGTGTGCAGTTTGCCGATGCGCCCGTTCAGGGCAATCTCGCAGGCCAGGCGGAACGGGCCGAACGACCGCTGGTGCGTCCCGTGCAGGAAGACGGCGCCGTAGCGCGCGGCGGCTTGGCACAGCACGCGACCCTCGCGGACGGTCGGCGCCAGGGGCTTCTCGCAGAAGACGTCCTTGCCCGCTCGGATGGCCGCCAGCGATATCGGCACGTGCCAGTGGTCGGGCGTGGCGATGACCACAGCGTCGATGCCTTGGCGGTCGACCAGTTCGCGGAAGTCCTGGTAAGCGGTCACGCCGCCGCCCAGTTGCTGGCGCCAGGCGTCGATCCGGCTCTTTAAGACGTCGCAGACGGCGATGGGCTCGGAGATGCCCTTCTGGAGGAAGTGGGAGAGGATGCCGCCACCCCGCCCGCCCACGCCGATGAACCCCATGCCGATGCGCTCGCTCGGCGAAAGCAGCCCTCTGCCGCCCAGCGCGGCGGACGTGATAACGTACGGCGCAGCCGCAGCCAAGGCGGCCTTGAGAACGTTTCGGCGGGTCAGCGTGCCAAGTGACACGGGTTGCTCTCCTTCCTCGCGCCACGAGCCGCAACGAGGGGTATGGCACGACTGACTTGCCCAGCGGTGCCACATTGAGGCACAGGCGCCAATCCCCCACTGTTCTTCCCAAGTATTCCGTCCACCCTATTCTACAAGCACTTGCGGCTCTTGTCTGCCCCCTCCCTTTCCCGGACCCTCCTCCGAAAAGAGGACAATTCTACTTTGCG
>JAPLMO010000264.1 GCA_026386995.1 Planctomycetota bacterium
TGGGGAACTTTATCACGCTTAAAGATGCGTACCAGAAATGGGACCCGATGGTGCTGCGGCTGTTCATCCTCCAGAGCCATTACCGCAGCCCGCTGGACTTTTCGGACGAGGCGCTGGAGGCGGCGAAGGAAGGGTACGAGCGTTTACGCAGAACCTTCGTATCGCTGTTTGAGAAGTCGATGGGCGCGCATGAGGGTCTTGTGTCCCAAGAGTTGCAGAATCTCGTCGGAACCATGAAATCACGTGTCGCTGAAGCAATGGACGATGACTTCAACACTCCTCTAGCCTTAGCCGCAGTTTTCGACTTGGCCCGCGAGATTAACCGCCTTTTCAAAAACATGGTTTGCACGGTAAACGACATTGCCGTTGCTTGGGTGGCCTTGGGCGGGTTAGGCACAGGTTTGGTGGGGGGGGGACTGAAGCAGAGCGTGAAGACCGAAAGCCCGCTCATGAGCGGTGTTTTCCAGGCCGAGTCCAACCCTGCGTCAACTGGCGCAAGCAATGGCGCTGTGCAAATCCTTATCGACCTGCGTAACGAAGCCCGCGCGGCCAAGAACTTCGCCCAGGCCGACGCCATCCGCAAGCGTCTGGATGACATCGGCATCGTCCTCGAAGATACGCCCCTGGGCACGAAGCCGCGGTCCAAGTAGCATGTAGGGTGGGTGCTATGCACCCACGCTGATCGTCAGCCCCACAGGGGCGATTGATCTGTAGCCTCGGGCGCAAGCCCGTGGAAAGCGTCGCGTAACGTGTTCCGTTCTTTGTTTTATTGTTGGAGCCCCGGAGGGGCGACTGAACGCCGGTGCCCCGAACAATCAATCGCCCCTACGGGGCTGAAATGGTGGGTGCAGAGCACCCACCCTACGTGGACAAGCGTGGGTGCTAGCACCCACCCTACGTGTGAAACGGCATGAGAATTCTCGGCATCGACCCCGGCATCGAACGGACCGGCTACGGCGTGGTGGACCTCGCCGCAGGCGTGGGGACGCCGCGCCTGGTCGAGGCCGGCGTCATCCGCACGCGGCCGGCCGATCCCCTGCCCGACCGGCTGGCCGAGATCCGCTCGGGCCTGGCGGCGGTGCTGGAGGAGTTCAAGCCCGAGGCGGTCGCCGTCGAGGAACTTTACTCGCATTACGCCCACCCGCGGACGGCCATCCTCATGGGTCACGCGAGGGGCATCGCCCTCTTGGCGGCGGCCGAGGCCGGCGTGCCCCTGGTCAGTTACTCCGCCACGCACATCAAGAAGTCGCTCGTGGGGGCCGGCCACTCCTCCAAGGAGCAGGTGCAGCGGGCGATTCAGAGCATCTTCTGCCTCAAGCAGGCGCCGCAGCCGCCGGACGTCGCCGACGCCCTGGCCGTGGCCCTTTGTCACGCGCACCGAGCGACGAGAACGGCTCGCGGCAACCTGGATATGAGCGCGGCGGGTCTCCGTACCCGCCGCGCGTAGTATGGGCACAGCGAAGGGGTCTGGAGCCCTCTTTCAAGGCTCCTGACCCCGTCGAAGTTGGGCGTAACGGAGTCTGACTTCCTCGACGCTCGACATGAAGGGGTCAGGAGCCTTACGGATAGGGCTCCTGACCCCAGCAAGCGCGAAAGCGGGCAAACGATGATCGCACGACTGACGGGCCAACTTGAACTGGTGAGCGAGAACCGGGCAGTCGTGGCCGCGGGGCCGCTCGCCTACGAGGTGATGGTCGCCCCCGTGACGGCCGACGACCTGCGGCCGCTCGTTGGCCGCACCGTCACCCTGCACACGCTGGAGTACTTCGACGGCAACCCGGCCTACTGCCAGATGGCGCCGCGGCTGGTGGGCTTCATGACGGAGACGGAGAAGCAGTTCTTCATGAAATACATCAGCGTCCAGGGCATCGGC
>JAPLMO010000342.1 GCA_026386995.1 Planctomycetota bacterium
ATGAACGGCAGCGAGATGAACATCTCGACGGTCGAGGACCCGGTGGAGTACTCGCTCGGGTTCGCCAACCAGGTGCAGATCAACGAGCGCATCGGCTTCACGTTCGCCAGCGCCCTGAGGGCCCTGCTGAGGCAGGACCCCGACGTCATCATGGTCGGCGAAATCCGCGACGAGGAGACCGCCCGCATCAGCGTCCAGGCGGCGTTGACCGGGCACCTGGTCCTCTCGACGCTCCACACCAACGACGCCCCCTCGAGCATCACGCGTCTGATCAACATCGGCGTCGAACCGTATCTGATCAGCGCCGCGGTCAACGGCGTGCTGGCCCAGCGCCTCGTCCGCCGCATCTGCGAGAACTGCAAGGAAGAGTATGTGCCCGGCGACGACGTCAAGCGCGCCCTGGCCAAGGCCGGCATGGAGGCCGACCGCCTGTGGCGCGGCAAGGGATGCGAACGCTGCCGCAAGACCGGCTACAGCGGCCGGTGCGGCATCTACGAAATGGTCGTTCTCGACGACGCAATCCGCGACCTGGTGGCGGCCAGCCCGAACGTGACGGAATTGCGGCGGTACTGCAAAGAGCACGGCATGGTGACCCTGCGCGAGGACGGGATCCGGAAAATGAACCGGGGCGTGTCGTCCCTGGAAGAAATCCTTCAGGCCACCGAAGACGCCCCCGACAACGATTAGAAAGCGGTGAGACGTGGCAGAGATGACCCTGACCCAGGCAGCGAGCACCGAGCGGCGGGCGGGCGCCCGGCGTATCAAGGAACTCCTGGCGCACGCAGTGCGCAACCATTCCAGCGACCTTCACATTGTCGTGGGGCTGCCGCCCTTGCAGCGCATCCACACCGTCCTGGCGGGCATGGAAGGCGAATCGCCCGTGACGGCCGAAGAGTCCTTCGGCTTCGTGAAGGAACTCCTGACGGAGGACCAGTACTCGCGGCTCATGGACCGGCTGGACTTTGATTTTTCGACCGCCCTGCCCGACGGCACCCGTTTCCGCGTCAACGCGCACTTCCAGCGCGGGTCGCCGGCCCTGGCCTTCCGCGCCATTCCCGGCACGGTGCCGGCGCTGCCGACGCTGAACCTGCCCGACGTGGTGACGGAATTCGCCGAGATGGAGCAGGGCCTTGTGCTCGTGACCGGCGAAACAGGCAGCGGCAAGTCCACGACCATGGCCTCCATGGTGGACCATATCAATCACAAACGCCAGGCGCACATCATCACGCTCGAGGATCCGATCGAGTACTTCCTCGTAAGCGACCAGTGCGTCATCGAGCAGCGCGCGGTGGGCGAGGACGTGAAGGACTTCGCCTCGGGCCTGCGCCACGTGCTGCGCCAGGACCCGGACGTCATCCTGATCGGCGAAATGCGCGACCTGGAGACCATCTCGACCGCGCTGACGGCCGCCGAGACCGGCCACCTGGTCTTTTCCACGCTGCACACCAACGACTCGGCCTCCACCGTCGAGCGCATCATCGACACATTCCCGGCGGCCCAGCAGAACCAGGTGCGGTCGATGCTCGCCAACACCCTCAAGGGCGTCATCTGCCAGCGCCTGTTCCCGCGCATCGACGAGCCGGGAATGGTGCCGGCGGCCGAAATCCTCGTGTCGACGCCGGCCGTCCGCAATTGCATTCGCGAGAGCCGCGTCTTTGAGATCCCGAACATCATTGAGACCAACCGGACCCTCGGCATGCAGTTGTTCGACGAGTCGCTCAAGCGCCTGTACTTCAGCGGCATGATCAGCCGCGAGGATGCCATAGGTTGCGCACGGTCGCCCGATCAAGTGGAGCGGGCACTCTCGGCCTAGGTGAGCCATGAACGCGTACAAGTACCAGATCAAACGTCCGAGCGGCCAGGTCGTGGCCGGCGTTCTGAAGGCCGAGAGCCAGATGATCGCCACGCAGGAGGCCCGCGCGCTGGGCGGCACGCTGCTCGAACTGGTCCGCCTCTCGCAAAGCGACGTCGCGGGCGGCGGCCTGCTGGAGCGGCTGGGCCTCAATATCGGCAAGGGCGTCAATTCCAAGGAACTCATGGCCTTCACGAGCCAGTTGGCTTGCATGGCCAAGGCCGGCATCGGCCTGACAACCGCCCTGGATTCCATCGGCGAGCAGATCACCACCAAGGGCATGGGCGAAATAGTGCGGACCCTGAAGCACGACGTCGAGTCCGGCCGGCAGTTCTCCGAGGCGCTCCGGCGGTTCCCGAAAGTGTTCTCGGTCCTCTACGTCAACATGGTGAAGGCGAGCGAACTGACCGGCTCGTTCGGCCACATGCTCGAGCGCATCACCGAGTACCTGACCCAGCAGGCCGAGACCAAGCGCCAGGTCATCGGCGCGATGGTCTATCCGCTCATCATCGTCAGCATGGCGATTACGACGACCGTTTTCA
The DNA here is from genome assembly GCA_026386995.1 of Planctomycetota bacterium. The sequence goes on from JAPLMO010000342.1 coordinate 2,395, forward strand.
TGCTGGTGTTCGTGCTACCGCGATTCATGGTTCTCTTCAAGGGCCGGGAAGACATCCTTCCCCTGCCGACCAAGATCCTGATGGCCGCCAGCGCCTCGATGACTGGGTTCTGGTATCTCTACCTGCTGGCGGGCATAGGAGCGGCGGTGGGCGCCACCTACTTCGTGCGGACGGAGTTCGGCCGCACGTGGTGGGACATGGCGAAACTGAAGATCCCGATCCTCAAGAACCTCTGCCACGCGCTGTACCTGTCGAGGGGCCTCCGGACGATGGGCGAACTGGTGAACGCGGGCGTGCCGATGCTCGACACGATCGCCATCACGGCCGAGGTCTCGGGCAACATCCACTACGCCCGCATCTGGCAGCGCGTGTACAACGCGATCCGCAAGGGCCAGCGCATCGCACCGACGCTGAGCCGCAGTGCGTTCATTCCGCAAAGCGTGGCCCAGATGATCTCCGCCGGCGAAGAGACCGGCACGCTGGCCGAGATTCTCAAGGACGTCAGCGACTTCTACGACAAGCAACTCAAGGCGACCATTAAGACCGTTACGGGCGCCATTGAGCCCCTGATGATCATCCTGATGGGCGGCGTGGTGGCGTTCATTGCGGCGGCGATCCTGCTGCCCATCTTCAAGATGTCGCAGTTGGTGAACTAACATGACCAGTTCGACAAAAAAAGGCGTGGGTCGGCACGGCGGCGGCTTTACGCTCGCCGAGGTCCTGATCTGCTCGGTCATCTTGCTCATCGGCTTCATGGCGCTGGTGGCGGCCTTCGGGACCGAGTCGGTCTCGACCCAGCGCGGGGAAGACGCGACGGTCGCGACGTTCCTGGCCGATGAAATCCGCGACATGGCGCTCAAGATGCAATTTGCCGACGTCCTGACGCTGAACGGCACGACGTACAGCCCCGTCATCCTGAGCAGCGGCGAGACCGCGCAGCGGACCAACTGGTCGCAGGTCCTAGCGGTCACGCCCGTACTGGCGACCGACCTCAACCACGTGGTGGCCGCAGGCTCGGCGACTGCCGCGCGGCTGACGGTAGACGTCCGCGCTAACGGCAGGTCCGTGGCCCAGCAAAGTTATTACATTTTCAAGTTGGATTCCGTCCCGTTTACGGACAGCAGCCAGAGCGGCTGACCGGCCGGCGGGTTGTCGGATGATAAACTGTGGCTCGCGCCTTCACGCCCCGGTGCGACGCGATATGAGGAGGGGCGTACAATGTGTAGTCGAAAAAATGTTCGACGGTATTCCTGCCGGGGGATCGCGTTTGCCATTACGCTGATCTTCCTGGCGCTGTTCGCGTGCCTGGCGGTGGCGATCACCGTCTGCACCGACGCCAACCTTACGATCGCCCACAACCGGATCGAGGGCCAGCAGGCCTCGGCCTTCGCCGCAACCGGCATTCAGATGATGCAGGTCGGCCTGGGCGGCATGCCCATCAGCGGCGCCGCCGACGCCACGGCCATGCACGCCCTCATGCGCACACACCTGATGTCGGACTTCGCGGGCTCAGGCATGGTCAACGCCAACGGCATCACGAGCGACGCCAGCGGCGTCACCGTGCCGGTCGTGACCCTGACACGGGCCGACGGCCGGTCCGGCCTGACGAACGTCACGATCCAAGCCAGCGGCGGCGCCCAGGACAACACGACCGTGACCATCCGCTCCGCCGCAGGCTTCGGCGCCGCCTCACGGACCGCGACTTACAACATGACGGTCCAGCGCGGCACCACCGTGCTGAACGATTACGGCGTGGCCAGCAAGAGTGCCATCTCGATGACAGGCAATGCCTCCATCACCGGCCTGCACACGCCTGCCGAAGGAAACATCATGTCGGGGACGTACAGCACCACGAACGCTATTCAACTGACAGGAAACGTCAGGATCGGCGGCGATGTCGTCGTCATCAATCCCAACGGGAGAATTTCCAAGACCGGCAACGTCACCATCGGGGGGAGCCAGACCATCGGCGCGACCGAGCCCCAGTGGCCGCAGGTGGACATCACCCCCTTCACGCCGTATGCCACCAACGTGCGAAGTAGCGGGGGCAGTGGCCTCACGCTCTCCAACATCAGGATTCCGCCGAACACCAACCCCACTTTCTCCGGGAACACGACGATCCAGGGCGTAGTCTATATCCAGGCACCCAACAAGGTCACGTTCAGCGGCAACGCGACGATCATCGGTTGTATCGTGGCCGACCAGCCCGCCGTGGACAACCTGACGGCCAACCAGATCAGGTTTACCGGCAACGTCAGCACCGCGGGCGTCGAAAGCCTGCCGGCCGGCGCTCAGTACGACGGCCTTCGCGCCCTGACCGGGTCGTTTCTACTGGCCCCGGGGTTCAGCACGGAGTTCACAGGCAACTTCAACACGGTCAACGGCTGCATGGTGGCCAGCGAGTTCAAGTTCACGGGCAACGCCGGCGGGACCCTTAAGGGCGGCGTCGTCAACCTGCGCGATTCCACGTTCCAGATGACGGGCAACGCCCGCCTTGTCATTGACCGCGAGGGCACCGTTCCGAATCCCGCAGGCATTGTCAGCAGCACTAAACTGGTGTGCGTATCGGGTTCCTATGCGGAGTAAGCGAGCCATGCGAAGCGGCCTGCGCCGGCGGGGCTTTACGCTGGTGGAAGTATTGATCTCGATGGCGCTTCTGGCCATGATAATGGTGGCCGCCGCCCTGGCCATTCAGGCGGCCGAGACCGCGCACTCTTACAACGCGGAGAAGACCGAACTCGTGGCCCGGGTCCGCGGCGTCCTGGACCGGATTGCCATGGACGCGCGCAGAGCAGGCTCGGCCACGCGCAAAGAGGATGGGTCCCTGGCCGTCATCACGGTCGATGGCTGGATTCGTACGTACGCATGGAACGGCGCGCAGGGGGGCAACGTGACCTACTCGGAAACCGATCCCGGCACCATAAATATCGACAACCCCTGGGGTGTTCCGGGCCCATCGGTCACACTGACCCGGTACGTCAATGCGTTTCAGGTCGAGCAGGTCGGCGACGGATGCAGCGTGAGGATTCTCTTGCAGGGCAAACACGCAAATTGCCAGGCCGCGATTACGGCGACGCCCCTGAAGTCGCTCTATTGAAGCGATTCAGTTCATGTAGGGTGGTGCTCCGCACCCACCATTTTCACGCGAAAACAACAGCATTGGTGGTCGCCTGGGCGACCACCCTACATATTGGACAACGGCCCCCGGAAACCCGCCGCGCCAATACACAATCCGAATCCGTTCCAGTTCAGAACTGCCGCAGGAACCGCACGTCGTTCTCGAACAGCAGCCGGATGTCGTGGATGCCGTACTTGAGCATCGTCTGCCGGTCGATGCCCATCCCGAAGGCGAACCCCGTCACTTCCTCCGGATCGTAGCCGACCGCCTGGAACACGTTCGGGTCCACCATGCCGCAGCCAAGAATCTCGATCCACCCGGTGCGCTTGCAGGCCGGGCACCCGGAGCCGCCGCACAGCAGGCACGAGACGTACATCTCGGCGCTGGGCTCCGTGAACGGGAAGTAACTCGGCTGGAACCGGGTCCGGACCTGCGGGCCGAAGAACGCGCGGGCGAACATCGCCAGGACGCCCTTTAAGTCGGCGAACGTGACGCCCTTCTCCACCCACAGCCCCTCCAACTGGTGGAACATGTTGGAGTGGCCGGCGTCGACCGTGTCGGGGCGGTAGACGCGCCCCGGGGCGATAATGCGCACGGGGGGCTTGCGGTTCTCCATGACGCGGATCTGGACCGTCGAGGTCTGCGTCCTCAGGAGCGCGTGATCCTTCAGGTAGTAGTTGTCGAGCGGGTCGCGGGCCGGGTGCTCCGGCGGGATGTTAAGGCCGACGAAGTTGTGCCACTCGTCCTCGACCTCCGGCCCCTCGACGACCTCGAAGCCAAGGCGGCCGAAGATCTCGACCATCTCGCGCGTCGCGCGGGTGATCGGGTGCAGGCGGCCGAGGGCCGGCCGGCGGCCGGGCATCGTCACATCGGTGCGCGGCCCCGCCGGGCGGCCGGCATCGAGGGCGGCCTTGCGGGCATCCAGACGCTCCGTAACGGCGGCCTTCAGTTCGTTGACCGCCTGGCCGAAGCGGGCCCGCTGCTCGGCGGCCAGCGACGGGATCGACTTCATCAGGGCGGTTACTTGGCCGCCCTTGCGGCCAAGCCACTCGACGCGCACCGCCTCCAGCGCCGACACATCCGTGGCGGCCTCGATGCGGTCCAACGCCTTCTGGAGCAGCGCCCGGATTTCGTCGGCGTCCATCCTCAGGCTCCGATGGCCGCACGCACCTCTGCCACGATCGCGTCAAACGCCTTCGGGTCGTTCAGGGCAATCTCCGCCAGGACCTTGCGGTCCAGCGTAATGCCGGCCTTCTTCAGGCCGCCCTGGAAGTGGCTGTACGTGATGTCCCGCATGCGGCAGGCGGCGGAGATGCGCGTGATCCAGAGGCGGCGGAACTCGCGCTTCTTGGCGCGGCGGTCGCGGAAGGCATACGTTCCGGCCTTCAGCACCGACTGCTTGGCAATGCGGTACAGTTTGCTCCGCGCGCCGTACATACCCTTAGCCCGTTTGAAGAGGCGTTTCTTGGATCGCCGCCGCGCGGCACCTTTGGTAGTTCGAGGCATGATTGTTCTCCTGCTAGGCGCCGACCGGCCGTCAGCCGGTGATCAGGCGCGCGTACGTCTGGACCTGGGTCTCGTGCACCGTGCCGGACCTACGGAGGCGCCGGCGGCGTTGTCCGCTCTTACCGCTCATCAGGTGCCCCGCGTTAGCGTGTTTGCGGACGATCTTACCCGTGCGGGTAAGCCTCATGCGTTTCTTGATTCCCTTGTGTGATTTCTGTTTGGGCATCGGTGGCCCTTCCTTTCAACTGATGGCTGAATGCAAAAACGCTGCTCTCCTCTTATGCCGGCCGCCGACGGCGGTTTCGGCTTGTGTGTCCGACACTTACGGCCTCGGGGGGGTCGATCAGGGCGACTTTTTCTTGGGGGCCAGGAAAAGCATCATCCGGCGGCCTTCGCGGATCGGCCCGCGCTCGACCAGACCAACTTCGGCCAGTTGGTCCACGAACGCCTTCATGTTCTGCTGGGCCAAGTCCAGGTGGGCCATTTCCCGC
>JAPLMO010000348.1 GCA_026386995.1 Planctomycetota bacterium
AGTACTTCTGCACGAGCGCCTTGGCGGCGGGCACGTCGATGTCGCCGGCGATGACGAGGGCCGCGTTGTTGGGCACGTAGTAGCGGTTGAAGAAGTCCTGCAACTCGGTGGCCTGGGCGGCCCGCAGGTTGTCCATGTTGCCGATGGGCGTCCAGCGGTACGAACTCTTCTGGAACGCCGCCTTCATGAAGTCTTCCCACACGTTGCCGTAGGGGCGGTTCTGCTTCATGCGCCATTCTTCGGTGACGACCTTGCGCTCGGTCTGGTAGATCTCGTCGGAGACCTTGAAACTGGCCATGCGGTCGGCCTCCAGGTACAGGGCCAGTTCCAACTGGTTGGACGGGATCGTGTTGACGTAGACCGTCTGGTCGAAACTGGTGAAGGCGTTCGACATACCGCCCACCATGCCGACGAGTTTCATGTGCTCTTCGGGTTTGACGTGGGCCGAGCCTCGGAACATCATGTGCTCGAACATGTGGGCGAACCCCTGCCGGTCCGGCCGCTCGTCGCGGCTGCCCACGTGGTAGAGCACGCGCACGTGCACCACGGGCGCCTGGTGCAGCGGTGCGTAAATCACCTGGAGACCGTTCTCGAGCGTCTCCTGCGTGAACTCGATGGCCGCGGCCCGCGCCTCGCCGGCGGCGAGCGCCGCCACGAGCAACACCCCGATGATCGCAAGCGATTGACCGAACCGATACAGGCGAGTCGTCATGCAAATCCTCCTTTACGTAGTCCCGTGGTCTTGCCGGGCGGGTCCGAAAAGTTCAACCGTCTCGGGCTGCTGCGGCAGGGGCGCGTCGCCAGCGAGCATCCGGCCCAGGCGAAAAGCCGCTTGCATCGCCTCTGGATGCGCGCGGACCCGGCCGCGCTCGTCCACCTGGTTGACGAAGAGGTTGGCGGCATAGACGCAATCGAAGGCGTCGAGCCAGTATTTCATCGTCATGCGGACGCTCTCGAACATTTTCTTGCTCTTGGAGCCACCGACGGCGATGACCAGTGCCCGGCGGTCGGGCGGCCCCTCGGGCGCGACCGGCTGCTTCAGGAGGTACTTGCGCGACCAGAGGCACTGGCAGCGGTCGATCAGGAGTTTCGCCTGGGCGCACGGGCCCATGAAGAACACCGGCGTCGCGAACACGAGGCGATCGGCCGCGAGTATCTTCCTGAGGACCGCGTGATAATCGTCCTGGATGCGGCAGACGCCCGTGCGGGCGCACGCGTAGCATTCCGAGCACGGGGCGATCGAAAGGCCGCACAGCGACACGCGCTCCACCTGTGCGCCGGCGGCCTGGGCGCCGGCCAGCGCCTCGCCGAGGAGGATGTCGGTGTTGCCGCCCTCGCGGGGACTGGTCGAGACGCCGAGGACTTTCAGGGGCATGGCCTCTCCGCGTATGCCGGTCTCAATATCATTGCGCGACGGGTCTCCTGACCCGCCGCGCCCTAGTGCCACCGAATTATCGCACATTATGGTATCGGGTGCCACGGTTGCGCCGTTCAGCAACCGTGCCGCCGTTCGACGCAGAGCACGGCTGCAAACAGCGCAGCCGTGGCACTCGGTCTACCAACCGCCCCCCACGTTCGGCCCCCCGTGTATTCACGGGGGGCTAAATATATGGCACGCGAAAGCGAATCAGACCGCCTTGCGGACGGCATCCAGGACGGCGGCGTAATCCGGCTCGGCGGCCACTTCCTTGACCACCTGGATATACCTGATGACGCCTTGGCGGTCCACTACGAAAACCGCGCGGGCCAGCAGCCGCAGTTCCTTGATGAGTACGCCGTAGGCGTTGCCGAACGCCGCATCGCGGTGGTCCGAGAGGGTCTTGAGGGCGGTAATGCCGGCGGCGCCGCACCACCGCTTCTGCGCAAACGGCAGGTCCATGCTGAGCGTGAGGATCTGCACGTCCTTGCCCAGCCCGGCGGCCTCTTTGTTGAAGCGGCGGGTCTCGATGTCGCAGACCGGCGTGTCCAGCGACGGGACGGACGCGATCACGACAGTCTTGCCGCGAAAGGACGAGAGCGACACGGGCTTAAGGTCCGTGTCCACAGCAGTGAAGTCGGGGGTCTTGTCACCGACGCTGACTTCGCTGCCAATCAGGGTCAGCGGGTTACCCTTCATCGTTACAGCGCCTGGGCGCTCAGCCATGGCAATCTCCTTGCGAGAAGCGTTCCCGTTGCGGGATCGACCTCTCACATTGTTACACAAGGAGACCCGCCGCCGCAAGGCAGAGCGAGGATAGCCCGGCGTCAGTCACGAGGGTGGCATGGTCACGCTGTTGCGTGGTACGTGTTTAGCGCTGTCATTCTGAGGCCCCGTTTACGGGGCCGAAGAATCTCGCCGTTCGGACGGCCGAGATTCTTCGCTCGCTATCGCTCGCTCAGAATGACAACTCTTGCCTGGCACGCTAAACACATACGTTGCGTGACCATGCGTCTCGAACGGCGCGCGGCCCGTCACTGCAACATGGTCACACAACAGCGTGACCATGCCACCCGGCAGGGGACAGAGCGCCCGAGATTGGGGAGTTACGATAGCCCGGCGGCCTTCACCGCGCGGCAAACGCCTCGCGGGCGGCGCGGCGGACTACGGGAACGTGGCGGGCACTGACGCTGACGGTCTGGATGCCGAGTTCCAGCAGCATCGAGGTATAGGCCGGGTTGGCGGCTATCTCGCCGCAGATCGACAGGGGCCGGCCCGCTTCGGCGGCGGCGCGGGCAACGAACAAAACTTCCGGCCGAGCGCAGGGGCCTACGCCGATATTTCCTTTTCATCCCCCGCACGTCCGCGATAAACTGGCGTCCGCAAATCGGACGGAAAACGAGGGCGCCCACAGGAGACAGGCCATGCACAAGGGCATTCTGGCGACAACGGCCGCAACGGCGTTCATCCTGGGCGGGCTGGCCGCCGGAGGATGCGGCGAGGCGCAGCCCGCCAGCGAAATCTACACGAGCCCCCAGGAAGGGTTCTCGCTCACGTTCCCGTCCGACTGGAAGAAGTCGACGAGCGGCTACGGGATGAATCTGGAGATCCAGCCGCCAGGCCAGAACGACCCGAACGTCTTCCGCGACGACATCTTCGTCCGCGTCGAGGAGATGGGGAAGGCCATGCCCGTCGAAGACTGCATACGCGTCAAGATCGCCAAGGGCGTCAAGGTCATGCCCGATTACAAGGAGATCAGCAGGGAGCCCGTGCAGGTCGGCGGCCGCGACGCCCGCCGCCTCATCTACTCGTACAAAAACCCCAACTACGATGTGGAGGTGACCTCGATCACGTACTTCCTGACCAGCGGAACGCGCGGCTACACGGTGGCCGCCAACGCGGTCTCCGAGCGGTTTCCCCAACGCAAGGCCCAGTTCGAGGAGGTCCTCGGGACATTCCGACTCCTCGGCGCCACCGCCGCTCCGGCCACCGCGCCCACGGCCCCGTCGGCGGCGCCTGCGGCAACCAAGTAGGCGGCCGCCCGCGCAGCCTGAAAACAAAAAGGGCGGGCCTTTAATCCTACAGCGCCACTTTGCGTCTTCAGCAGGGGCTGTCAGTGAACGAAGAAGCCCAGGACCCGACCCGTTATGACGGAACGGACTACTCTACTTCCATCTTCAGGCGGGCCGTGGACATGTTGCCGCCGCGGTCAACGAGGGTAACCACCAAGTCGAACTCGCCCTTTTCCAGGGGCGGGACGATCAGGGCTTCGTTGAGGCGGACCTGGCGGCCTTCCAGGTCGAATCCGCCGACGACCCAGTCGAGTTTCGGGGCAAAGAACTGGATCGCCGCCAGGCCCTTGTCGTCGGTAAGGTCGCCCTCCAGGAGAATGGTCGTCGCGCCGGTCCGGAGTTTCGTCGGGTGCGTGATCCGGGCGACCGGGGCCTCGTTGTCCGACAGGTCGACGTCCTGGGCGATGAACCGCGACCAGCGGAGCATCCGGGCGTTCTCCATCATAAACGCCGCCTTCGGACCAGGCATGCCGAGGTAGTTATTCCGCAGGTGGCGGAACCCGTTGCCCATAATGTCGACGTCGTCAGCGCGGCGGTCGTGCGGCAGTCCAAAGGCGTGGCCGAGTTCGTGGGCAACCGCCCCGAAACCGTCCTCGATGAACTCGAAACGGGGCGAATCGGGCTTCATCCGGTGCAGGGCCGTCCGGCCGGCGATCGGCGTCTCATCGGCCAGATACTTCAACTGGCCGTCGATGCCGGTGGCGCAGAACTCGTCGCGCAGGACCCAGGCGGAGAACATCCCCACGCCGCCGTTGGACGAGAATCGCGCCCCCAAGGCCAGGCCGCCCGCCCACTCGAACTTCGTCGGACCGTCGCTGTAGGTCTCGGCGAAGATCACGTACATGCTCTCCGCCGCCTTGCCCAGCGCCGCCTCAACCTCGGGCAGGATCCGCGACCACTGCCGGTGCGCGTCGAAATTCGGCTCGCCGCTGTAGTCGGCGGCGGAATCTTTCCCGGAAACCAGGCGCACGAGGGGCCTGCCGTCCTTGAACTCGAAATCGAGGCCGACCGACGCGTAGCCTTTCGACCTGAGGTCCCGCACATACAGATCGTTGACGAAGGCCATCAGAACGGCGATCTTGTCCGCGTAGTCTGCCGTCGGCCGGCGGTCCTTCGGGACGAAGTAGATCAGCCGCACCTTGCGTTGCCGCCCGAGGTCTTTCAGTGCATCGGGCTGTGCGACCGGCGTCAGGGCCTGCGGTTTTGCGGAGCCGGCGGATTCCTGTGCCGCCGCGCCCAAGACCGCAAACGCCGCCAGGGCCAGGCACACCATGACCCGGACCACCGCCGTGCTTCCGCCGCACTGTGCTCGCCTCGTCCGCATCGCTGCCTCGCTGAGGGCCTGACCCGGCTCGCGCCCCCAAAGTTTAGACGCCCCGGCGTAAACCTTCACCACAATTCCCGCCGCGCGAAATTTGCGCCAAGTGGCGCTGTAGTGTTAGTCAGGCGATTGCCTGGCAGGGGCGAGGCATGTCGAAGACTCGCCGGGGCGAGCCACGCCCATACGGGTCCCATACCCAATTGCCGCCGGAAAACCCGTTGCCGGACAGCCCCTTCCGCTCGTATAATCAGAGTGGGCCATTAGGTCTGGGGGGAAGGTAGGACCGCAAGATGAAACATGCCCTTCGGGTGGGGATGCTGTTGGCGATAACGGCCGCGCTCGCGCCGCTGGCTGCCGCACAGATCGATTCCCACTGCGTGCCCCCGGAATTGCCGACCCTGCTCTTCCCCGTCTGGGTAACCCAACTTCCCACGGTCGAGTCGCAGGAGATCTCGGCGCCGCTCCTGACGGCCGCCTCGCAGTCGCACAAGCCGGCCGCCAAAGCGCCCGGCGGGCAGGACCGCCCCGATGCCACGACCCTTGCCGAGATGTGCCGGGAGCCCCGCGAGGCCATCGGCTTGGCCGAGGCCGGCAAGTTCAAGGAGGCCGCCAAGGCCGGCGATAAGATCCTCGAAAGCCCGCGCGAACGGTTCCGCGATTTCACGTGGGACTACCTGGCCAACGCCACGGCCTGGTCGTTCATCCAGTGCGGCGACCTGGTCGGGGCCATGCGGGCCCACACCTATGCCGCGAACCTCATAGACGACCCGGCAGTCTCGGAGTACCACACCCGAATCGCCAGGATGCTGAACCGTCCGGGGCTGGTGGCCGGGCCGCTGAAGGACTATGCCGCCTACAAGGCCGAAGTGCAAAAGGTCCTTGACGAGCGGGTCGAGGACTTCAGGAAGACCGCCCTGCCGGACAAGAAGATCCCTCTGGAAGAGGTCCGCCTTGGTCGCCTGCGCGACGCCTACACCAAACTGCGGGTCCTCGCGGCCTTCGATACCGCCGCCGCAAAGCAGGAAATCCAGGCCACGTACGCCCCGGCGGCCAATGGCCTCGTCAACGATGTCCTCCCGCCCCGGTTGGCGGAAGGCGGAAAAATCGGCGGGGCACTGATGGCGCGAACAAAGACCTTCATCAATGATTTCGCTGAGTGGAACTCGACCGTCGCCTTGCTCCAGATGAAGGTCCGCGAGATCAAACGCCTTTGCCGCCTCCATGATTACATGGTGCGCATGAACCTCGCAAAGGCCGGCGGGGCGGACCGCATGTTCGGCGAGGCCCACCAACTGCTCTTCGCCCAAGAACCTGACCATGTCTGGCAGGCACTCGGGCGCACCCGCTTTGCCAACAACATTAAACAGGTCGACATCCGCCTGAGCGTGCCCTACCAGGAAACCCTCATCACGCCTATGGGCATCCCGTTCGCCGGACAGATAGCAACGCCGGAAAATGCCTGGAAAACCATAGACGGCCCGGTGACCGGGCAGATGAACTCCTTCCGCGATAAGCCGATTCCGAAAAACGATTGGAAGCCGATGTTCCCGAACCACGGCCGCAAGTTCTAGCGAGGGCCGTGGCCGTCGCGCACAATACGCAAGTAGCGATGTCGCTGCAGTATCAGACTGCCGCCATTCAGCCCCTCTGTGATTTTCCTTGAAAGTCGGGCCATTTTTTCGTCTTGTATCCTGCGGAATCCTGGGGCTCGGACCCGATGACACAACTGGCAAGAACCGAAACCGGCGGTCCGGCCGGGACAGGCCACGAACAGGGGTTGGCGGCCTACCAGGCCCGCGCGGCCGCCCTGGCCACGGTGCGCGAGGCCATCGACGCTTCGGACAAGTGGGGCACCTTCCTGGAGAACCTCCAGGCCCGCGGCCTCCCGGAGGCCCGCGTCCGCCAGATCGTCGATGTGCCGGTCCCGATGGACCTCCACCTGCACTCGACGCACTCCGACGGGCAGGTCCCGGCCCAGAAACTCGCGTGGCTCGCGCGGGTCATGGGCCTCAGGACTATCGCCCTGGCGGACCACGACAGCCTCTCCGGCACGCGGGACCTGTACGGCGAGGCCATGCTCCTGGGCCTGGCGGCCATCCCCGCCGTCGAACTCTCGACCGGCCAGAGCGGCCTCGAAATCCTCGTGTACTTCCCCGACGCCGGGCGGTTCTTCGATTTCCTCACCACGCCGCGCGGCAGCCGGTTCCTCCAGTATCTCGAAAAGAAGCAGGCGGCGGTCCACGAGACGACGCTCCAGGTCCTGGCGAGCGTCAACCGGTGTCT
>JAPLMO010000124.1 GCA_026386995.1 Planctomycetota bacterium
TGCCAAGGCCGACTTGTGGAGCGAGTCCTTGACTTCCTCCCACAACGCGGCGGCGCGCAGGCACTTCTCCACGACCTCGTCCAGTTCGCCCCGCGACCTCGCGCCCTGGAACCGCCAGCCATAGGCCACGTTGTCGTACACGCTCTTGGGGAACGGGTTGGGCTTCTGAAAGACCATGCCCACCTGTTGCCGCAGGTTGGGCAGGTTGATGCGCGGATCGTAAACATCGGTGCCGTTGACCTCCAGGCGGCCCTCGGTTCGCACGCCGGGGATGAGGTCGTTCATGCGGTTGATGCTCCGCAGGAACGTGCTCTTGCCGCAACCGCTCGGGCCGATGATGGCCGTGACGCGGCGCGGGTAGATATCCATCGTGATATTCTTTACCCCGGCCTTCCGCCCGTAGAAGAGCGAGAAATCACATGAGCGGATGATGGCATCGGTGGCCGGTTGCGGCACGCCTGCCGCGGCGAAAAGCGTCGGCCGCGGGGTGCGCGGCGCCGGTATCCGAGAAGACTCCTCAAGCGGATCGGCCATTGTCGGCCCTCTCTCTTGTGACGTGATAGGCATTCTTCACCTTTCTCTCTACTGGCCGCGAAGACGCCTGGCCATGCGGGACCTCACCACAATGGCCGCGATGTTCAGGACCAGGACCAGCAGGATGAGCGTCATGACCATGCCGTACTGGTTGTGGGGCACGAGCGAGGCCAGGCGGTCCCCGACCGCCAGGTGATAACTGGAGTACGCCAGCGTCTGCGTCGGCTTGGCCAGCGCCGACCACGGTGGCCACGACGTTGAGCCCATCGCCACCGCCGCCGTAAAGAGGATGGGCGCCGTCTCGCCAGCAGCGCGGCTGACGCTGAGGATCGCCCCCGTCAGAATGCCCGGCAGCGCCGCCGGCAGCGTCACAGTCACGAAGCACCGCAGGCGCCCGGCGCCGAGGGCCAGCGCCGCTTCCTTGTAGGTCTGCGGCACGGAGCGGATGGCCTCTTCGCTCGCCCGGATGATGATCGGGAGCACGAGCAGGCCCAGCGTCAGGCCGCCCGCCAGGGCGCTGGAGCCCTGCGGCAAGCCGAACAGCGGCAGCAGGAACAAGACGAAGAACGCCAGCCCGAACAAGCCGAACACGATGCTCGGAACCCCGGCCAGCGTGTTGATGCACGTGCGGATCAACTGGACCGTGCGGCTGTCGCGGGCGCACTCGACCAGGTACGCCGCCGCGATGACGCCGAGCGGAAAGGCAAACAGGATCGCCAGGACCGTGATCAGAAGCGTGCCAAGAATCTCCGGCCCGACGCCGCCGAAGTAGTGGCCCGACAGGCTATCGTCGATGAAGTACTGCCAGTAGAACGCCCATCGCGGTTGCAGCATTTCCGTGACGTGATCGCGGACGAGCGGAAAGAGCGGCGCCAAGTCGGTGCCGGCGAACTGCTCTTCGCGCGGAGTCCGTACGCGCTGGAGGGCTTCGCCCGGCCTCTCGGCGGTCCACGCCTCGGCGGTCAGCAGGCGATCCAGATGCTTCCGGGCAGCGTCCCACCGCGTGGCGCCGTACTGGTCCATCACGAGGGGCGGGCGTTCCGCGTTCGCCGGCGGCCCGAAAAGGCCGCGAATCGACTCCTGCACCTCCGCGAGGGCCTTGGCGTACTCCGCACGGTGGCCGAGGTCCACGGTCTCGACGATCCGCCCGTAGTCGCGGGCCATCGCGAAGAAGCCCTCGGCGACCGTGCCCTTCAGCCGCGCGTCCTCCGCATTTTGGAGTACCCGGCCGAGCGCGGCCTGTGCCGCCGCCTTGTCGGGGGTTTCGAGGGCCTCGGTGAAGTCATCGCGCAGCCGCTTCGCCAGAGACCGTAACTCGGCGCGCTCGGCCGCCGCCGTGTCGCGCCCGTCCAACTGTTTTCCGAACTCGCGATAGAGGCGGCGGGCGTCTTCCTTCAGGTCGTCGGTGGCAATGCCGCGTTTGAACCGGTCCAGCATGGCGTAAACCGGTTTCCGAGCCTCGGCGACCTCGCCCAGTTCGACCGCCACGCCCACGCGGTCGCCGCGGTTGAACTGACTCAATTGCATGCGGCGGAACTCGACCGTGCCCGGGAAGACGACCGCGCTTGCCCCGCGCCAGAGCATCGGCGCCAGGACG
>JAPLMO010000180.1 GCA_026386995.1 Planctomycetota bacterium
GCGATCATAATACCGCCTGCCAGGTCGGCGGGGTTCGCCTTGCCGCCGCGGGCCTCGATTTCGCTGAAGGCCACCATCATGCCCCAGATCGTGCCCCAGAGGCCGAACATCGGGGCGACGTTTCCCAGGAGGTTGAGCCACTCGATCTTGCGGTACAGGCGGGCCGTGCGTTCGCTGGTGGCGTCCTGCATGGCGTTTTCCATGGCATCGTAGCCGTTGGCGGCCTCGATGAGGCCCGCGTGGACGACGCCCGAGACGAACGACGGGTCGTTCTGGCAGAACTCCAGGGCCTCGCGGAAGCGACGCTCGTCAAACATCGTCTTGACCTGTGCCACGGAGACTTCCGGCACCAGGATGGCGCGGCGGATCGTGATGCTGTGCTCCACGATCAGCGCGATCGACGCCAGCGAACAGGCGTAAATGGCCACCATGTCAAAAAAACCGACGGCATCCGTGAACGTGGATATGTAGAACATCGAGCCGACGGACATGCGGCTCTTCTTCTCTTCAGCCAACCCCGGCACGCTCATCATCAGCACCATGGCGCCCGCGGCCAACACCCAGAACAACGCTCGCTTCTTCATGTGCTCCGACTCCTTTTCAGTCAGCCTTGAACCCTGTTTCCCTGGAGGTCCGTGTTCGTCCTCGCAGCGGCGGGCTTCCGGACCCGCCGGTTTTATTTTCATCGTCGCCGTTTGCGGCGAAGGCTAAACGTTTCTTCGCCGGCCGCGGCTACTTGCCGAGCCGCACGAGTTCCCGCTTGGCCCGTTCCGCCCCCGGCGTGCCGGCATACCGGGCCACGGCTTCTCCGTAAACCTTCTGGACCTCGTCCTTGGGGGCCTTGGCGGCCTCCATGGCCTGGCCGGCCCACCAGAGGGCCTCGGCCGTGAGGGCCTTGTCTCTGGGGTACAGGATCGGCAGCCGCATGAATTCCAGGGCGGCTTCCATATTCTGGTTACGCTCCTTCAGAATCCTGCCGCGCCAGAAGGTGATGTCGTCGGGATGCTCCTGCACCAGGGCCGGGCCGTTGGCATCCATCTTGGCCGCGGCCTCGTCGAACTTGCCGGCGGCAACAAGCAACTCGATCTGCTTGAGCATTGCGCCTTGGCGGATCCGCTCGTCCGGGCTGGCCAGCAGAGAATCCAGCGTCGCCATCACGTCTTCGGGTTTTCCAACGAGCGCCTGCAGCGAAGCCTTGAAGTTCTGGAGTTCGCCGACGTAAGGCTTGCCTGCGGCCGTACGCAAGGCGTCTTCCACCTTCTTGAGCATCGCCTTGTTGACCTCTTGGGCATCCTCGCGGGGAGCCGGCAACTTCAGGCCCGTCACCAGGTTCGGCCCGCCACTCGCCAATTCCAGGAAAGCGTCCAGTGCATCGGGGACCCTGCCGGAATCGGCATAGAACCGGTACATGCGACATTGGACGAGCACGCGGAGCCACTGGGGTGCCGTGGTTGTGGCCGTCATCTGGCGGTACAGGCGCTCGGCCTCGACGTAGCCCTGGGGCTTGCCGGCCTGGCCCTGGGCGTAAGCGTCCTCGGCCCGCTCCAGGTCGGGATAGGCGTCGGCCTTGACCTTGGCGATGTCCGACATCGGGATGGTCTGCTTGTTGCCGTCGCTGTCGATAACGATGCCGCCGGCCGCAAAGCCGGTGATCTTGCCGTTGATGCCGATGCGCTTGGCGGTGAGAATGCGATCGGCGCGTGCGGCGGTCGCGGCGGCCAGGAGAGCGATTGCGGCCGCCATCAAGGCGACGCTAGTTTTGTTGAGCCAGGGTCGCAAGGTCCGACTCCGATATGAACTTGTAGTTTCCGTGGTTATCATCCGCAATCTGCTTCAGGACGGCCTCGCCGGTCTTGTACAGGAATCCGATGGTGTGGACGGTGGCCTTGCCGCCGACGTTCAGACGCTTCACATGGTCGATAATGGCGCGGTCGAACTCGCCGTCGGTCAGAAGGTAAATGAGTTCGGGCTTGCAGTCGAACGCACGTTCCAGGGCCTTGGAGGGGTCGGTCTCGCCCTGGGCGATGACGCCGTCGATGAACTCGAAGGCCAACTGCCTGTTGCGTTCGGTGGCATTGACGAGCCGCCGCGTAGACATCTCGACGGGCGGGCCGGAGGAGTAAAAGATGACGTGGAATTCCTTGGCCTCGCCTAGTTCGCCGATCGAGCGTTTCAGTTCATATTTGACGAAGTCGAGGGAATCGGTCATGCTGCCCGAGCGGTCGACAACGTAAACGATCTTGGCGGACTCGTCATCGCCGCCCGCCCCGAAAAAGTTCCCTCGGCCCGAGCCGAGGCCCTCAAAGCCGCCGATCTTCCCGCCGCCGCCGCCGATGCCGAGGACCTCCAGTTGCGCCAAGTTGTTATCGGCCACGTCGGGGAGCGGGTTATCCGTGAACTTGCGGACGATGCTGCTCGGCCCGGGGCGGAACTTGCCGCGGCTTGACTGCTGCTTCTGGTCCGGCTTCAGCCGCTTCTCCATCTTGTGCTTCTCGGTCTGGACGACCGCCGACTTGTACTCGAATGGGGGTTGCGTGGCCTCGACCTGCCACGCCGTGAAGTAAGCCAGGATGACCACCGCCAAGTGCAAGAGGACGCTCGTGCCCCAACTCGGGACGTACATGGCGAGCCACGCCATGACGGTGTCCATGCCGCCCTGCTCTTCTTCCTCCGGCTGCTCGCCTTCGGGCGGCGGGGCCGCATTGGCCGGCGGCGCAGCGCCGGCGGCAACGGCGGCGGGTTCGGGCGCCACGGCCGCCACCGTCCCGGGCACCTCTGTCGGCTGGGCGTCCGACGGCACGACCGTGGCCTGGTTGCAATGAGGGCAAGCCACCTCGGTTCCCGGCGACTCATTGACGGTCAGGCGTTTACCGCACTTCGCGCAACGGAACTTGAAGGCCATGTTATGAACCTCCTGGTCGGGTTCACTCCGCGGGTATGATAGAAAGAGACCAGAGGGACGTCAACCCACAGATATCCCGGACTACCCGGCCTCTGGCTCCTTCCCCCGCCCATTCCACATACCCATACGGATGAGAAGGCCGGTTGTTCGACAAAAAATTCCGCAGACCTCCGTCTTAAGTTCCGTGCTTGGGACACCCAATGAGAATAGGGCTTGACACCGTTCCGAAAGTGCGGCCATACTAGGCAAAATGAGAATTCCGGATAAATCGCCCTTCCGTCGGAGCGCGTTACGGGAGAAAACCATGAGGAATCTGCTCGTCTGTTCACTGGTCGTCGTGTGGGCTTGCGCGGCGGTCGGCTGCGGTGAAGGGGACGCCGGCAAGACCGACACCGAGAAGAAGTTCCAGGAACTGTACAAGCAGTACTCCGCCCGGTTCTACCAGGAAACGACCAACCAGATCCAGTCGATGCCGCCCATGGAGGTCACCAAGCAGGCCTCGCGCCTTTGGGAAGAGGTCTTCAGCCCCAACAAGGCCCTCGTGACCAAGCGCGTGGACGAGATCCTGAAGGAACTGGACCAGTGCCCCGCCATCCAGGAAGACCAGTATAACGAGGTTGCCGTCGGGAGCCGCGAAGCCGGGGCAACCCCCGACAAGGCATGGAAGACCCTCGTGGCCGACGAGCAGCCGCGACAGGACTCCGTCCCTGACGACGCCGAGGGCCTCGTGCTCAGGCAATTCCGGTGGAGCCCGATCGGCGACGCCCAGATGGCCCTCAACAACTGGCTCCAACGCATCATGCAGCGGCCGGCGTACGCGATGCGGCAGGTGATGGCCATCAACGTCTCGCCCTTGTGGGAAGCCATTGACCGCAACGTGGACCACCCGAAACTGTGCCTGCGACAGGGTCCGATGATCTTCATCGTCGACATGTCGCGCAAGGACGACGTCTACCAGGTCGAGAAGATGCGGTGGCTGCGGCCGAAGAGCATGGGGCCGGTGTCGGTCCCGGCCGCCGCCAAGGCGCCGTCTGCCGGCGAAACCTTGGCGGTCCCGCCGGCACCCGTCGAGATCCCGGGCGCCGCGCCGGCCGTAACGCCGCCACCGATCACCGCGCCGCCCGCGGCCCCCGCCGGGAAGAACGGGAAGAAGGCGAAAGGCTGATAGAACAGTTTCCTAGTGGCCGGCCAATTCCGCCAGGTCCGCTTCGGAGACAAACTTATACTCCCCGCCGTTCTGGGCGGCGATCTCGCGGAGCACCCGGTTCTCCGGGTTATACAGGAATCCGATCGTAAAGACCTTGACCCTTCCACCGGCGTTGAGGCGTTTCACGTAATCTATGACCGCCTTGTCGAACTCGCCGTCGGTCAACAGGTAGATGACGTCCGGCTGAACGGCAAACGCCCGATCCAGGGCCTGCATGGGGTCGGTCCCGCCGGTCGCAATGACCGAGTCGATGAAGTCCATCGCTAGACCGCGGTTCCTCTCGGTGGCCGACATCAGCCGCCGGGCCGCCACTTCCATGGGCGGGCCGGACGAGAAGAACACGATGTGGAACTGCGAGTCATCCCTGAGTTCCTGGAGGCTCCGCTTCAATTCGTACTTCACGAAGTCCAACGAGTCCGTCATGCTGCCGGAACGGTCGACGACGTAGACGACCTTGGCGGGATTGCCGCCGGGCACCCCCCCGCGTGAAAACAGGCCGATCGTGGTATCGGACCCCCCGGGTTCGCCCAAACTCAATGTGCCCGGTCCGGTTCCGATGACCGGAATCGGAACGGGATCCTTCCGGATGATATCGGCCAGCGGGTCGCCGAGCGGAGGACGCTGGGCCACCTGGGGCATCTTAATGTCCTTTCGGAAGAGCGCGGCCCCTTGGGGATCGGGCGCCCGGGGACGCACCAAAACCAGGGGCGGCGGCGATAGCGGGACCGGCTTTATGGTACCCGGCTCGAACGGCGGCTCGGCCTGGATTTGCACCGCCATAAACGCCCCCAGGATGACCAGGGCCACGTGAACAATGACGCTCGTGCCCCACGTGGGCAAGTACAGGCTGACCCAGTCCATCACGGCGTCCAGGGCGGTCTCGCGAGAAAGATCGGCAGAGGCATCGGCAACACATTCGGCAGGCAGGCGTTTAAGGGCTGGCGGTTGGCGGAACATAGGGCACCTCCCCACGGGGTCACCGGACCCCGGGCGTCGTGGTTTCTTGGAACCCGACCGGCCGTCGCAGGCGCCTGTGCGGCCACACGCTCATCAACCACCTACTTGTACGCGGCTCGGATGGGAAAATTTCGGAAAAACTAGATTTATGACCTCCCACTTTTGCTTTGCAATCCGGCCCCGCCTGTGGCACTAATACGCCACCTTGCGCGGCGGGTCTCCCGACCCGCCGCGCGTGCCCCGTTTCCGAGCCCATAGCCGCGTTTTTCGCGCGGTGGGTCCGGAGACCCACCGCGCGGCTGAGGTTGGGCCTCTCGATCCCGCCGCGGAAGCGGCGGGGTATTTCGTAACAGGAGAGACCTTATGTCCGAAGCAAGGTACGACCTGGGTGTAGACTACGGCACCGAATCGGCGCGGGCCCTGCTCGTGGACGTGGCCGACGGCCGCGAGGTCGCCACCGCCGTCCACCCCTATTCCAACGGCGTGATCTCCGAGCGTCTCCCCGGCGCGGGCACGCGCCTGCCCGCCCACGACTGGGCACTCCAGGACCCCGAGGATTACCTGCGGGCGCTCGACGAGACCATCCCCGCCTGCCTCGCCCAGGCGGGAGTGCGCGGCGACCGGGTCATCGGTATCGGCACGGACTTCACGGCCTGCACGATGCTCCCGGTCCGCCGCGACGGCACGCCCCTGTGCACGCTGCCCGAGTTCCGGGGCGAGCCGCACGCCTGGGTCAAACTCTGGAAGCACCAT
>JAPLMO010000352.1 GCA_026386995.1 Planctomycetota bacterium
CGCTGTTGTGCTGGCGGCGGCGATGCTGCTGGTCGCGCCGGCATTCCTCGGCTGCGGGTGGCTGTACGTGGCTGCGGCGTTGCCGGCGGTTGCGGCAGCGGCGGCGTCGGTCTTCCTGCCCGTGCGCGGGGCGATCATGGCCGTCTATGCTGAGTGTTTTCTCGTGGGCGTGGCCGCGACGGCCGAACCGCTTATCCTCGGCTTTTGACGGGGATGTGGCACGGCTGGCTTGTCCAGCCGTGGGGAACGTCGCCGGCCTTCGCCACGGCTGGACAAGCCAGCCGTGTCACAGGGCTACTCAAGTCGCGCGGTGGGCAAGACTGCCAGCCGCGCTTGTCCGACTCACAGTTTCAAGGTTGATGGGACTACTACTCGGGTTGCTTAAACAAGCGGCGGTAGATCTCAGGAAGGGGCGTGCCGCGCGGCGTCATCGGGCACAGGGCTTCGCTTTCACTGCGCGGGAGGGGGAGCGCGTCTGCCGCGATCTTCTCCGCCAGCCCTTTCATCAGGCACTCGCGGCGGGCCTGCGGAAAATGCGCGGCCATGCGGCCCCAGATGGCCGAGAGCGGCTCGTCGGCGACGCTGCCGAAACTGAGCGGCGCCAGGTCGCACGGGCATACCTCGCCCGATGCGTCGATGAAGAGGTGATGGTACCCCGCGCCGCAGCCGAACATCTCCGCCGACTCCAGGTACGGCACGGCGGCGACGGCCGGGCCTGGTCGCCCGTGGTTGTGCGCGGCGTGGAATCGTCCGAGGGCCGCGCGGGTCGCGGGCGTCAGCATGACGCCGCCGCGGCCGGCCCATCCCCCCGTGGCGACCGGCGGCAGGATGCGCAGTTCCAGCGCGCCCCACTCGGCGGCCAGCGCGTGCATACGCTCCAGGTCGCCGCTATCGAGTTTCGCCGGAGTGCCGATGGTCGAGAGGGCGACGTACACGCCCGCCTGCCGGCAGGCGGCCACCGCGGCGCGGGCCACGTCGAAGGAACCTGCGGCGCCGCGGATGCGGTCGTGCTCGGCCGGGTCCGCCGAGTCGAGGCCCACCGTGACGTTCGTGACGCCGGCCTTCGCCAGGCGTGCGGCCCGTGCGGCATCCAGGCCGTGACCGCTCGTAAAGAGGATCGTGGCCATCTCCGGCCCGGCCGCCGCGATGAGGTCCTCAAGGTCGCTGCGCAGAAGCGGCTCGCCGCCGGTAAAGCCGAGCGTCGCCGTGCCGAGCGTCTTGACCTCGCCGATGACGGCCAGGAGTTTCTCCCGCGCGAGGCCACCCGGCCGCCGCCTTGCGTAACTGCAATGCGGGCAGTGGTACGGACAGTCGCTCGTCACGGCGATGTACGCGGAGTACGGTATCCGCTGCCGCGCAGCCGTGGCCCGGACGAAGCGGTCGAAGGCGGGGCTCGGAAAGGGCGGGAAGAACGAGTTGATCCGAAGTTGGCCGGCCCAGAGGTGCGGCTTCTCATTTCGGAGTTGCCGCGCAAGGTACCACAGGTGCCCCGCGGGCAAGCGGCCCACGAGGCGGATGAACATGCGAGCGAGATGGAGTTTCGCGCGGAGGCTCATGCGCCTGCCTGCGGCGTGCCCGCGTTGCTATCGCGCGGCGGATTCCGCCGCATCCATGCCACAACGCCCCACCTCAACAAGCCGCAGACGAAGCCGGTGGCAAGGCCTGCCGGTATGCCGAAGAAGAGTATCGCGCCTAGAAAGACCAGAGTCCAGAGGCCGGAGGCGGCCACCAGGCCCGCGTGCAGTAAGATCGTCGCGAGTGTTCCCACTACGATTCCCCATCCCATGCCTGCAAGGAGAATGCGCCCGCCGCCTGCCTGAGGCGAGAGGCGCCCCATGAGCCACGACCACAGAATCCCCGCACCCGCCCCGCCTACGCCGCCGAGAATCATGCCTACCAGGGGGATCCACTGTGAGGAATTGTAAAGATTGCTCGCCGCCAGCATGCCGAAGAACCCGCCCACGATGGTGCCGGCGATCACCACGAAAACGGCGAGCGCGACCGGCAACCACCTGCGATTCTCAGGAGCCATTTTCGTTCCTCCGTTAGAACTTTGTGATCTCCGCCAGTACGACCGTGGCGTACGCGCCCGAGGGCAGGACGAACCGCACGCGGATGTCGTCGCTGACAGGCTCGACCTCCGGGTTGCCGAGCAGCACGCGCAGGGGCCGCCGGTCGCCGCGCAGGCGCAGGGCCTTGACTTGCTCGAAGTCGGCCGGGGCGATGCCTTTCTCGGCAAAGACCGCCCGCTCGATTTCCCCCGGACGGCCGGAGGCGAGCGTCACCTTGTTGGCGATGATCGGCCCGGAGGGGCTGATCTCGAACCTCGCTGCCCGCGGGGCCTCATTTTCCGGCCGCTCCACCAGGAACACCGCCCCGCCGCGCGGGCCGCGCTCGGTGGGCGAGTCGGGTGCCTCGGCCACGGCCGTGCCGGCCGCCGGCAACCGCGGGTGGATGTAGGCCATGTCGCCGGCCTCCACGCGGTCGAAACTGTCCAGGCGGCGCTCGAGGACGGCGTTGAAGATGTCCGACTGAAGCGCCCCCACCAGCAGCCGCGCGAGTTGTTTCGGCAGCGACTCGGCGGCCTTCTTGGGGTCGCGCGTGCGGACCAGGGCCGCCAGGACCCGCTGATGGTCGGGGCTGCCCTTGAAGAGGCCCACGGCTTCGTGCCGGCTGCCGGTGTCGTAAAGATGCCTTGCCTGGGCCAGCCGCGGTGAATCGCCCGTGGTAGAGGGGCGGCCGAGGAACTGGTCGCAGAACTCCTTGTACTGGCCGAGGACCAGCGCGCGGCCGAGCAGATGATTGTCGCCCCGGCGCCCAAAGCGCTGACGGTCGAACCGGTTTGGCACGCCGCGCGCGGCAAGGATTGCCAGAACCTGCTCGGCCGTCTCGCGAGCGCCCGGGCGGCAGCCGCGGATGCGGATATCGAACCGGTTGCCCGCCAGGTGCCCGATCTTGAGTTTGTTGCGGTGCCGCCGCACCTCCAGGATTTTGATGCTCGGGATGCGCAGGCGGGCGGCCAGGTCGGCATCGACCCGCTCCAGGCTCATCCACTGGCGGGTAAGGGCCTGGGCGTCCTTGAGGCCCGCCAGGCCGACGGCGGCACGGGGGCGGCCGAGGGCCCGCGCAATCTGCTCGGCGGCCTCCAGCGACCCGAGGCCCTGCTTCTCCACGTAGAGGTAGACGTGATCGCCCTCGCCGCACGGCTCGTACAGGGGGACCTCGGTGACGACGAAGTCGTCCGGCTGGGCCTTGATGCGGCCGCCGGTGCCGGGCAACTCTTCCGTAAGGTAGTGCACGAGGCCTTCCTTCTGATACCAAGTAGAACCGCAAAACGTTCCGTTCATTGAGCCTTTGCGCGGTGGGTCTCCGTACCCACCGCTCCATACGCGACTACGCACCTTTGCGCGGCGGGTCAGGAGACCCGCCGCGCGGCAGCACTTCACATGCTGCGCCAGAAGTTTCAGGTTTCAAGTTCCAAGTTCAAGGACGAGGGCTTTCGGCCCGCGGGCAAGTTTAGCGGCCGCGGGGCCGGGTTCAAAGGCGAAAGTTGGCCCGGTCCTTGCGGCCCGAGCGAATTTGTCTTGCCGCTGGGGGTGCGGGGGCCTAGTATTTGGCTCTTCTGGCGGGGGGAGTATGCCCATGTGGGGCGACTCCGCCTGCCGCGCCTTGGCGGGGACTTTGGGACTTGGAACCTCCGGCTTGAAATCAAAGGAAGATCTTCAGAAGGCCGTGAAACGCCGCAAGGACCGCGAGTCGATCCTGGAGACGCTGGAGTCGATCGTCATCGCGTTCGTGCTGGCGTTCATTTTTCGGGCGTTCATCGTCGAGGCGTTCGTCATACCGACCGGCTCGATGGCGCCGACGCTCTACGGCGAGCACTACGAGTTCCGGTGCAGCGACTGTGGACACAAGTTTGCCGTCGGGCTCGAGCCGGGAGGGCTCAGCACCGAGCCGCTCTGTCCGAACTGCTTCAAGGGCCAGCGTGTGTCCGAGCAGCCCAGGAAGTACAGCGGCGACCGCATTCTGGTCCTGAAGTACCTCTTCGATTTTGAAGAGCCTCGCCGCTGGGACGTCATCGTGTTCCACAATCCGAACGACCCTTCGGTGAACTTCATCAAGCGTCTCGTGGGCCTGCCGAACGAGACGATCGAACTTGTGGACGGCAACGTCACGGTCGACGGGCGCATCGCCTACAAGGCCGACAAGGCCCAGGACGCCCTCTGGATGCTGGTTCACGATACCCGCAACAAGGCGACTCGCCTGGAGTGGGTCCCCCGATGGGTGCTTGACCCGCCCTGGGCCACACGCAACGCGGGGTTCGTTCTGGAGCGGGCGCCAGAAAAAAACAAGGTGGCGTGGCTGACGTACCGGCATCGCGGGACGAGCGGCCAGCCCGAAAATATCATGGATTTCTACGCCTATAACAGTACGGGGACCCAGCACCGTCGCGGCGCGGCGGTCGTGACGGACCTGTGCTTGCGGACCGAGGCTACGGCGAGCCAGGCTTCCTCGGTGATCGTGATCGACATGCGGGCGTACAAGGACCGGTTCCGGTTTGAACTGACGGCCGACGGGAGCGATCAGCCCACCCGCATGCTCGTCAACGACAAGCCGGTCGCGCAGGCGCCGGGCGGCGTCCTGCCGGTGGGGTGCCCCGTTGAGATCGAGGCCGCCAACGTCGACCACAAACTCATGTTACTCGTGGGGGGCCGGCGGGTCGCCATGCAGGCCCTGGTGGAAACGACGCAGGAAGGCGATCCGATCTACGAGCCCACCCGCCTCTCGGAGTCCGAGCACGACCGGTTCGACAACCCCCCGAGCGATGAACTGCGCCACATGGCCGCCGAGGTGCGCATCGGGGCCCGCGGCGGGCCGGCGGCGCTGGCGTACCTGCGGCTGGACCGCGACGTTTACTACCTGAACGAGACGATGTTCCGGACGCGTGGCGAGGGCACCGCTCCCGGTCATGCCACCCAGGGGAACCCGTTCCACGTGGAAGACGGGCAGTACTTCGTCTGCGGCGACAACAGCCCGAAATCGTTCGACTCGCGGCTGTGGGACCTGTCGCAGCCCACCGTTCCGCGCCGGAACCTCGTGGGCAAGGCGTTCTTCGTCTACTGGCCGGCGGCCGGTCCGCACGGCGGAATCCCGATACCGGTGATCCCCGACCCCTACGGCTGGCGTTTTGTTCGCTGAGCGGCCTTGATTTTCCGGCCGTTTTCTCAATAATACATTTCGCGCACCGGGCTTCGGCCCACGGGAACGGCCGGGAGATCTGTCTTTGGAACTGCTGAACGTCACGGGACTGGTGAAGTTCTACGACGGCCGCAAGGTCGTCGACGACGTCTCGTTCTGCGTCAACGAGGCCGAGATCGTGGGCCTGCTCGGCAAGAACGGGGCAGGCAAGACCACCAGTTTCAAGATGACGATGGGCATGATTCCGGCCGACGGCGGGCGGGTCGTATTCGAGGGCGACGACGTCAGCCGCCTGCCCATGTACCAGCGGGCCCGGCGGGGGATGGGCTACCTGGCGCAGGAGCCGAGCATCTTCCAGCGTCTGACGGTCGAAGAGAACCTGCTGGCGATCCTGGAGATGATGCACCTGTCTCGCACCGAGCGTCAGGCGATCGCGGCGGAACTGCTGCGGGACTTCGGCCTGACGCGCCTGGCGCGCCAGCATGCCCGGACCCTCTCGGGCGGCGAGCGGCGGCGCCTGGAGATCGCCCGGGCCCTCGTCACGCGCCCCAGCCTCATGCTCCTGGACGAGCCGTTCACGGGCGTCGACCCGATCGCCATCTTCGACATCCAGGGGTTCATCAAGAACCTCAAGAACCGCGGCATCGGCGTCCTTCTGACGGACCACAACGTCCATGCCACGCTCAGCATCGTCGACCGCGCGTATATCGTCAACGAGGGCAAGGTCTTCCGCCACGGCACCAGCCAGGAACTCATCAACGACCCTGACGTGAAGCGCGTGTACCTGGGCTCGACATTCCGCGGCGACGAGTTCGACGAGGCGGACCAAGGCTAGCCATGGCCGAGACCCCGCTGATCGTATCGGTGGCGCTGAACCCCTCGCTGGACCGGATCCTGCACGTTCATGGCCTCCAGGTGGGCAGCCACATGCGGGGCCGCCTGGTTTCTCTTCAGCCGGCGGGGAAAGCCGTCAACGTTGCCCGCTTGCTGGGCCTCCTGGGTACGCCGTGCATCCTGACGGGCTTCGTCGGCGACGACGACCGCGACCGCTTCAAGAAGAGTTTCGAGAAGACCCCGGTGCGCGTCGAGATGTTCGACGTCCCGGCCGACACGCGCGAAAACATCACCCTGATCGACCCCGCCCAGGGGGGCCTCGAAACGCATATCCGCGACGTGGGGTTCACGGTGTCGGACGACGACCTGGCGCACCTGAAGAAGAAACTCTCGATCCTGGCCATCAAGGGCGCGTACGTGATCGTGGCCGGCAGCCTGCCGGCGGAGATGTCGGCCGACACGTTTTCCGACCTGCTGGAGGTCTGCCGCGGCAAGGGCGCGCTGGTAGCCGTCGACTCCAGCGGGCCGGGCTTGGAGGCGGTCCGCAAGGCCCGCGACCTCTGGCTCATCAAGCCCAACCGGCAGGAACTCGCCGAACTTGCCGGCAAGGCCATTGAGACCGAGGCCGACATCCGTGCGGCCGTGCGGCCGCTGCTGAAGCACATCGCCCACGTCGTGGTGACCCTCGGGGCGGAGGGGGCCTACCTCTTCTCGCGCCAGGGCACGTGGCGGGCCCGCCCGCATGTCGAGCACCAGGAGGTCATCAAGACCGTGGGCTCGGGCGACGCGCTGGCGGCGGGCTTCGTCCAGTTCCACGCCATGCGAAAGAGCCTGCCCGAGTGCCTCCGCTGGGGCGTGGCATGCGGCACGGCGGCCACGTTCCAACTCCGCGCCGGCGTCATCAACCCGTACGACGTCAAGGCGTGCTACGAGAAGGTGGACCTGGCGGCGGTGAAGTAGGCGTTACGCCGAGGGGCCAACCTGTTACGGCACGTGAAGTTGCGGAATCTCCTCTGGTCATCCCCTCAGGGAGTGCAGGAGTTCCATGACCCGCCGCGGGTTGGGGATGTTCACCATGTTGATTTCGCCGCCGACCTCGGCCGCCGTGTCGAGGCCCACGGAGCCGAAGCGGAAGATGCGGCCGGCGAAGGTCTGGTCCAGGTTCAATTCGCGGATGTCGCTGATCCGGACCTCGTGGCGGTCTTTGCTCAGGATGCCGCGCTCCATGATGACGCGCTTTGTGGTGATCGTGTACGCGACCGATCGCCTCTGGACTTCCTCAATCAGCACGACCGCCAGGAGCGGCGGAATGCTCACGGCGGCCCACGCCCACGGTATGTAGAAGGCGAGCACCAGCGCCGCCACGCACAAGAGGCCGACCAGCGCGTACAAAGGCACGTAGCGGATGATGGCCGGCGAGCCGGTCCACTCGACCGTGTCGGAGGCCGCGGACGGAGTTGACGCCGGGGGCGCCGCTACGGGGGCTGCGGCGGCTGCCGCCGCCGGCGGATCGGTTGCCGCGGCCTTCGACAGCCGCTCGTAGCATTCGTGGCATACGGTGTTGCCTTGCCACTGGAAAGACTGCTCAAGCCGCCCGATTCGGCGGTCGCAATTCGCGCAGGTTGAGGCCTGGTCGGTCATTTCGCTTTCCCCAGATACTTGTCCACGAGCGGCCCCAACTTTTCGACGGCCTTGGCGTCGATGGCCGGCCGGTCGGTCCAGATGGCCTTGGCGAGGGCCGAGCGGCAGCCGCAGTCCGGGCTGACGGTCTCGGCGATGCGGGGGGCGGCGGCCTTCATGAGGGCGACGGCGTGGGCGGTGCCGGCCGCCAGGTTCGCCAGGATGCTCTCCAGGATGTGGTCGGGCGACTCGCC
>JAPLMO010000185.1 GCA_026386995.1 Planctomycetota bacterium
CCGCAACGCCAAGCGAGGACCGACGGAGGACTGACGGTCGAGTGCCTATGAAATGCCGGCGAGGAAATTCGTGACGGCGACCTGAAAAAGGCTCCGCCCTCACACGGGGGGCCACGCAAAGATCAAATTGATCACAGGCTCGCAGGGTGACATAGTCTGCGGGCCTGTCAGAGGGCCGCCGGTGGCGTCGTTTTTGCAGGGGAGCGGCCGTTTCCGCGGCCGGCGTTTTCCGGGAGAATCTTGCTGTTTCTCACCATCCTCTAATGTGCGGTCTGTACCATGAAGTGTAATCAGACCAACGGCGGGCCGGCCGGGGTGGCCGGTCTCGTGGGGGTCGCAGTCAATGCAAGGAGGCCCTTCATGGTACACGGAAAATGGATGATCCTGGGCTTGGCGATTATTGCGGTCCTTGTTTTGGCGGGGTCGTACGGCTGGGCGAAAGAGGAAGGGAAAGAAGAAGGCAAGGAAGAGGCGAAGGCCAAGGTCGAGCTGCCAGAGGCCGCCGCAAAGGCCCTCAAGGACGCCTTCCCCACGGCTACCATCGAAGAAGTCGAGGCCGAGGACGAGGACGGTGTGAAGGTGTTTGCCGTTGAACTGAAGCAGGGCGAGGAAGAGATGGAGGTCGAGGTCGCGCCGGACGGCACGATCATGTCGGTCGAGACCGAGATCGAGTTGAAGGACGTGCCCGAGGCGGCGGCCAAGGTAATCAACAAGGCAGCCGAGGGCGGGAAGGTCGAGGAAGTCAAGAAGGAGGAGATCCGGGCCGAGGTTAAGGACACGAAGATCGTGAAACTCGGTAAGGCGAAAATCGTTTACGAGGCCGAGATCGAGAAAGGCGACCAGGAAGGCACCATCGAAGTCGCCGCCGACGGCACGGTCGTCGAGCAACTCAAGTGGAAGGCCAAGGAAAAGGAAGAGAAGGAAGAAGGCAAGAAGGACGGCGAAAAGAAGTAAGCCCGGCATGGGCATAGCGGGTTCGCCGCCGGCGGCGCTTTCTTGAAAGGAGGCCCTGGCCTGAAGAAATGGCTGGGTTCACCCTTTATCCGTGACTAGAATACAGGCCGCCGACGGGCATCGCCGCAGCCCGTCGGTGGCAATCTCTTTCCGAACTGAGGCCGCCATGCGGGTCCTCGTGGTCGAAGATTATCTGCCGCTCCAGCGGGCCGTCGCCAAGAGCCTCCGCGAGGCCGGTTTCGGCGTCGACGCCACCGGCGACGGCGAGGAAGGGCTCTGGTACGCCGTCGCCAACGATTATGACGTCATCATCCTGGACCTGATGCTCCTGAATCTGGACGGCCTGACGGTCCTGAAGCGCCTCCGGGCCCAGGGCCGCGCGACGCACGTCCTTATCACAACGGCCAAGGACACCGTGGCCGACCGCGTGCGCGGCCTCGACGATGGGGCCGACGACTACCTGGTCAAACCTTTCGCGCTGGAGGAACTCATGGCCCGCGTGCGGGCCCTGGCGCGGCGGGCGTACTGCAAGAAGAACCCCTGCCTGAAGGTCGGCGACCTCAAGATCGAAACGGCGACGCAGCAAGTCTGGCGCGGCCGCGAAGCCATTGCCCTCACGCCGCGCGAGTACGCCCTGCTGGAGTACATGGCCATGCGGGCGGGCGAAACCGTCAGCCGCACCGACATCTGGGAGCACGTCTACGAATTCACGAGCGAGGCCGACTCCAATGTTGTCGACGTCTACATCGCGTACCTGCGCCGTAAACTGGAGCGCCCCGGCAAACCGCCGCTGATTCATACGTTGCGGGGCCGAGGCTATCGCCTGGGGGCCCCCGCATGACCGGCTCCCTGAAGTCGCGGCTGCTGCTGCTGACCGTCGCCGGCATGACGCTGGTGCTGATCGTCTTTGCGCTGGCGATGAACGCGGCCGTAGACCAGTCGCTCACGGGCGGATTCGATGCGGCGCTGGCGGCCACGGCCCGCACGCTGGCGGCCGAGGTCGAACAGAAGGACGGCAAGGTCAAAGCCTCGTTTGACGAAGAAGAGGTCGACCTGTCGGCCTTTAAGCGCCCTAAGCGGCCGGAATACTTCCAACTCTGGAACGCGGCCGGAACGGTCTTGGCGCGGTCGCCCTCGATGGGGTTGGCCGACCTGTCGCGCGCCGCGGCCTCGCCCGATGCGCCGGGTTTTGAGGCGCTGGCTCTGCCCGACGGCCGCCCCGGCCGGGCCGCGACGCTCGTCTTTGTGCCGAAGGTTGAGGACGAGGACCACCGCGGTCCGTCGCCCGCGCCCGTCCAGCACGCGACCCTGGTGGTGGCGCGCGAGACGGCCGACATCGACGCCAAGCGGACTGGCTTCCGGTGGCTGCTGGCCGGCGCTGCGGCGGGCACGATCCTTCTGACGGTCCTCGTGGCCGCGCTGGTCGTGCGCCAGGGCCTCCGGCCGCTTGACCGTCTGGCGGCCGAGATTGCGGCTGTCCGCGAGGAGCGCCTCGATACGGCGATCCCCGTCGGCGGCATGCCGCGCGAGATGGTCCCCATCGTCCAGCGCCTCAACGACCTTCTGCGTCGCCTGGAGGAGGCATTCCGGCGCGAGCGGGCCTTTACGGCCGATGCTGCCCACGAACTGCGCACGCCTCTGGCCGGCATCCGAGCGACGCTGGAGGTGACCCTGTCGCGCGTCCGCAAGCCCGAGGAATACCAGAACGCCCTCCGCGAGAGCCTCCAGATTGTCGATCACATGCAGGCGATCGCGAGCGACCTTCTGACGCTGGCCCGATTGGAGGGCGGCCAGGTGCCACTGCGGCCCGAGCCGGTCCCTTTACGGCAGGAGATCGAGAGGCTGTGGCGGCCGCTGGCCAGGACCGCCGAGGCGCGGGCCGTCCGATTCGAGGTCCACGTGCCCGCCGACCTGGCCGCCGCGGCTGATCGGGAACTCGTGGCCCTCGTAGTTTCAAACCTGCTGGCGAACGCCGCCGAGTATGCCGATAGCGGCGGACGCATTGAGGTCTCCGGTTACGCCGATGACGGAAAGGCCGCCCTCGTGTTCTCTAACACCGGCTGCCGCCTGTCGGCGGAGGACGTGCGGCACGTCTTCGAGCGGTTCTGGCGTGGCGATGCCTCCCGCGCGGCCGGCGTTCATTGCGGCCTCGGGCTGGCCCTGGTCCAACGTGCGGTCGCCGTCCTGGGCGGTGAGGCCTCCGCCGAAGTGACCCCCGACGGCGTGTTCACCGTGCGCCTGACGCTGCCGCCGGCCGCCCCCACGTCCATGCGCGAGAGCGAACACCTGTAAGGCCTGCGCCGATTTACCCTGCGCCGATTTACCCTACGCCCGAGGGCGCTTGCCGGTTACAATCAAGTATCAGAGCGATGTGAGTCTGGGGCGCCCACGGCAGAGGGGAATAAAGGGGGGCGCAATGGACGAAGGCCACGTCTTGCGTTTGCTGACGGACGTGATACCGGGCGAGCACCTCTGCTGCCTCTACGAGACCGCCGAGGAGCACCGGACGCTGACCGCCGACTTCCTTCGGCATGGCCTGGAGCGGGGCGAAAAGGCCGTCTGTCTCGGCGATGCCCGTGCCGTTGAGGCCGTCCTGGGGCACATGCGCCAGATCGGGGTCGACGTCGACCGCTGCTGCAAGCGGGGGCAGTTGGAGACGGTTGTCCGCGAGGACGGCGAGGCCCAGGCGGCTAAGTTTGAGCCCCGCGAGGCGATCGCGTCGCTGGGGTCGCAGACCGACCGGGCCGTGGCTCAGGGTTATCCCGCCCTGCGCGTGGCCAGCGACATGACTTGGGCCTGCCAGAAGCCGCCGAGCCTCGAAAAAGTCATCGAGTATGAGTCTCGCCTGAACGACTTCTTCACCGGGTCCCGGTGCCTGGCGATCTGCCAGTACGACCTGGGGCGGGCCGTCCCGGAGGTGCTGCTGAAGATTATCTACGCGCACCCGATCATCAGCATCGGCGATAAAGTCTACGACAATTTCTACTATATGCCCCCCGGCGAACTGCTGGGCGGCAAGCCCTCTGCCTTCACACTCCGGAAGGTGATCGAGAACCTCGTCCGCCGCAACGAGGCCGAGCGGGCGATCCTGGATCGCCACGAACGCCTCGAGGCCCTTGTGGCCGAACGCGCCGCCGAACTGGTTCAGACCAACGCGCAACTGCGGCGCGAGATCGAGGACCGCCAGCGGGCACTCCTGGCCCTCAACGGAGAACGCGACTTCACGGCGGCCATCCTCAACACGGCCGGTGCCTTGGTTGTCGTCATGGACCGCGACGGCCGCGTCGTCCGCTTCAACCGCATGTGCGAGCAGGTCACGGGCTACTCTTTTCAGGAGGTAAAGGACCGCACCTTCTGGGACCTCTTCCTGACGCCGGAAGAGAAGGAGCCGGTCAGGGCCCTTTTCCACCAGATGCAGGCGGGCAACTTCCCCAACCATTATGAGAATTACTGGGTCGGAAAGACCGGCGAGCGGCGGCTGATCGCGTGGTCCAACACCTGCATCGTGGACGGCAGCGGCCAGGTCCAGTATATCATCGGAACGGGCATCGACATCACCGAGCAGCGGCGGGCCGAGGAAGCCCTCCGCCACAGCGAAGAGCGCCTCCGCCAGGCCCAGAAGATGGAGGCCATCGGACGCCTCGCCGGCGGCCTCGCCCACGACTTTAACAACCAACTCACCGTCGCCACCGGCTACTGCGAACTCCTGCTTCGCGAAATGCGCCCGGACAACCCCTTGCGGCCGGCCGTGGAGGAGATCCTCCGCGCGGCCCGCCGGTCCGAGACGCTCACCAGCCGCCTCCTTACCTTCAGCCGCAAGCAGATCATGCATCCTCAGGTCATCAACCTGGCCGACGTGGTCGCCGACCTGCGCGAGATGCTGGCGCGGATGATCGGCGAGGACATCCGCCTGCGGGTCATTTCACGCAAGAATCTCGGCAACGTCCAGGCCGACCGCGGGCTCCTCGAACAGGCCCTCATGAACCTGGTCGTCAACGCCCGCGACGCCATGCCGCGCGGCGGGGTCCTTTCCATCCTGATGGCCAATAAGACGTTCGACGAGGCTTATGCGGCCACCCATCCGGAACTGCCGGCCGGCCGCTACGTGTTGTTGGTGGTGCGCGACACCGGTATCGGCATGGACGCCGAGACCCTTCAGCAGATCTTCGATCCGTTCTTTACCACCAAGCCGGTCGGCCAGGGGACCGGCCTCGGCCTTCCCATGGTCTACGGATTCGTCAAGCAGAGCGGCGGCCACATCACGGTCGAGAGCCGCCCGGGCAAGGGCACTACGGTCCGCATTTTCTTGCCCGTTACCGAGGCCGAGGTGCCGCGCCCCAAGGCGGCGGCCCGCCCCGCACCGGGCAAACTCGGGACCGAGACCATCCTCCTGGTGGAAGACGACGATGCCGTCCGGACCCTCGTTACGCGCGTCCTGGGCAAAGGCGGCTATAAGGTCCTGCCCGCCGCCTCACCGCGAGAGGCCATTGCGACCAGCGAAGAGCACCCCGGGACGTTCGACCTCCTGATCACCGACCTTGTCATGCCGGAGATGGACGGCAGCGAACTCGCCCGCCAGTTGCGCGGCCGCCGGCCGGACATGAAAGTGCTCTTCATCAGCGGCTATACGAAGGATGCGGTCGTGCAGCGCGGCGTGCTGGATTCGGGCGTCAGCCTGCTGACAAAGCCCTTCGGCCTGGACGCCCTGACGGAGACCGTCCGCAGCATCCTCGATGCACCTGAGCCCGCGTCTTGAGCGTTATCGGTTTGCGGCTGGCTGTGGCCCGCACAATGCCGCGCGGCGGGTCTCCGTACCCGCCGCGCAAAAAACACTTGCGCGGCGGCTCCACAGCCGTCGCGCAAGCGAGTCCGAACATCCGGGACTTTCACCCGATGTGGCGTTCGGTCGCGCCCCAGGGGGGGATCCGGGGTTCCGCCCGACTCCCCCCGTTGGGAGCCGGGCACGCCGCTCGGGCGTATACGTCGCTGCCACCCGATAACATTATACCTCATTCGTCGCCGAATGCAAACAAGACAACCTGATATCTGAAGTAATGGAACTGTCGTAAAGCGTCATAGGGGAAACCCCTTATATCGCGGGCCGCGCCGCGTCATTTTCCGCTCTTCCCCTTGCCTTCCAAGGGCACGGAGAGGGTTTCCGGGGTCTCGGGGCGGTTTATCGAGGCGAGCCGCCCGCGGGCCCACTCGACCCATTCCGGCCGGGTATCTTTCATGATGATGTCGTTCAGCAATTGCCGCGTCCGGTCGTCCTTGTGGTTGGCGCGCACGAGGGCCCGTGCCAGGTTGGCGGCGGCCTCGGCGGTGTCGGGCTCCAGGGCCAGGGCCTTCTCGTACCAGGAGGCGGCCTCGTCAAGTTTTCCGGCGGACTCCAGCACCAGGCCCAGGTTGTTCCGGGGCTCGGCCTTCTGGGGCATGAGTTTGGCGGCGTATTGGAATTCCCAGGCCGCTTCGTAGAAACGTTGACGCCGGTAATACACGGTGCCGAGGTTGTTATGGGCCGGGCCGAAGAAAAGATCGGCCTCGAGGGCCGCCTTGAACTCCTTCTCGGCCTCCTCAAGGTTTCCGGCGCCCAGCAAGACCATGCCTTGCTCCTGGTGCTTGCGGGCCGCCTCGGTGTTCCGCCGCGGGTCGTTCGGGCCCGGCTCGTAGGTGGATGCCGGCCGGCGGCCCCACGACGACTGGCACCCCACGCAGAGGACTCCCAGCAGGAGGATTCCCAGCACTCGCAGGTTCATGGCAGCGCTCCTTCTCTCGACGTTCGGGCAGGATCGTAGATCAGGTACGTCAGCACGATCTCGGCGGTCCAGAGGTCGTCGCAGGCCGCCTGGCGCGGCGGGCTTAGGCGGATCGATTTCGCCGCCAGGCTCTCTTGCCCCGATCCCAGGGCATGGATCATTTTCACGATCTGCTCCAGCCGCACGTCTTCCACCACTACGAGCGTCGGCTTTTCCTTGTAGGCCGTCTGACCGACTTTCTGCGGCGGGTCGGGAACGATCCGCACCAGTTGTGCCGGCGCGATGCCTGCCACCGCGGCCGCCCGCGAGATGAGGCCCGTGGTCTCGGCGGCCAGGCGCTCGCGGTCGCTAGCCAGCGTCGGTTTCTGGCGCAGCGCCTCGATCGTGGCCGCGCTCGCGAGGCATTGCTCGAGGCCCGCCCGCGCCGCCTCGGCGGCGCGGCGCTCGGAGGCCATGGTGCCGTAACTCCACGCCGTAGCCCCGAGAAGGGCCGCAAGGACGGCAAGCGGGATGAGGCGGCGTGGCGTCATGGTTCACCTCCGGCCGCAGGGGCGAGCGCGACCGGCGCGCCGCCTGGCGGACCTGCCGGGGCCGCGGCGGCAGGCCGGCCGGTGACCGTGAAGGACACCCCGCCGGCGGGCCGGTTCTCTGTGCGGGGCGCATCGACCAGGAATCCAGCGCGGCTGAGGCCTTGCGCCAGGATCTCGGCGTCGGTGTGGGCCGGCGCCTCGCCTTCGATGGAGAGGCCGTCCGACCGAATCTGCAATTGCGTTATCTTCAGGCGCACGTCAGGCGGCAGGCCGACGGCGATACGCCTCAGGGTATCCAGGGCGTTGGGCCGCTCGGGTGTCTCGCCGCTGGCGCCGCTCAGGGCGGCCAGGCGGGAGATCTCGCTTCTTAAGCGGCTGGAGATGCTCGGCGGCACGGGGCCAGAGGGCAGGAGGCGCCGGTATTCCGCCACCTGCCCGGCGTCATAGGCGTCGGCCAGTTGCCCGTACCGGACGGCCTCGACGTAGAAGGCTGCGGCCAGCGTCGCAAGAAGGAGAAGTGCCGAGGCCGCCGTCGCCTTTGCCAGTCGCCCCGCGGCGAGCCACGAGCCGTCGGCGGCCAGCGCGCCTTGGCGGAAGTTGGCCCAGGGCGTCCGCTTGCCGCTCAGGACGGCGGCGGCCCCGCGAGCTGCCAGCGCGATCGCCGGCTCGTTGGTCGCACTCTTAAGGGCCATCTCGGCCGCCTGAGCGGGTGGCACGTCGTCCGGTATCGGCCCGAGCACGAGCGGCGGCTCGGGCGCCTTCGGCGGGTGCGCCAGCAGGTCGGCCTCCAGGCAACGGAGCCACTCCGTTGCCTCTCGCGGCGCCGTGTACCAGGCAATTGGCGAGCCCCCGGCCAGCCGCAGGATGTCTGTGCCGCCGGTGCCAGGAATGATCACGTGGTCCGCGGGCGGGAAGTCCCCGCGCCGGGCTTCCTCCAGTGCCAGTAGCGCGGTCGGGCAGATGGCATCCACGCCGACCCCGGCGTGCCGGAGTCCCTCGACGAGGCCCCGGATCCGGTCCGTCTGCACCGCCAGAGCCAGGGACTGGCCTTCCCCGGGTGGCAAGAACACGGCCGTCACCGCCTCGATGTCCAGCGGCAGATGCTCTTCCAGCCGGTAGAGCATGGCGGCGCGGCGGCGCCGGCGCGGCAGGCCGGCGAGGTCGATGGCGGCGGCCAGGACCATCTCGCCGGGCAGGCCCAGGCAGATGTTGCAACCGTTGCCAGCCAGTTCCTGGATCGCCTGGGCCAGCGTCCGGTTGGCGGCGTCGTCGTCCGGACCGGTCCACGGGATTTCGCGCGCGAGCGTTCCGCCGTCCCCCTCCGGGCGGGCCAAGACGTACTGATCGGACTCCAGCGCCACCAGGATGTTGGCGTGTTTCATGGCTTGCCGGGGCCTTTCACGACGGTCAACCTGACGATCTGGCCGCCGAATCTGACGGTGGCCGCCCCGTCGGCGATGGCGACGACTTCGGCCTCGCCGATCTTCTGGCCGATGCCGACGCACTTGATCTGGCCGCTCGTCTCGCGGAACAGGCCGAACGGGGCCGTCCTATCCGAAGCCGTCCCTACGAGCGTAATGCCGAGGACTTGCTGGATCGGGACACCGGGTGGCGCCTGGGCCGGGCCGGTCGCCTGCAGGGGGGCGGCCGGAGGCGGGCGGAAGTTCTTCTGCCAGATGACCGCGTAGTCTGCGATCGGTCCAAGCGCGGCCTGGCCCACCGCGGCCGCCTGGAGGGCGGGCGGGGGCGGCTTCACCGGGTCTTCCGCCGGGCCGGGGAAGAGCGTGATGTACACGCACGCCGCGATCCCCGCGGTTGCCGCGCCGCAGGCGACCCACAACAGGCGCCGAATGTTCTGCCGCGTCGTTACCATTCGAAGGCCAATCCACCGGGGCCGGTCCCTCGTTCGGCCGGCCGTTCTACGTACAGCCGGTACCAGTTTCGCGCCGATCCATGCGCCACAACCCAGAGGCTGTGACACGAGGAGGAATCCGCCAGAAGCGCTCGGGCGGTCCTCATCTGCCGACCGCTGGCGTTTGCCTGGCGCAGCGCGTCGGTCAGAGTCGCCTTTGGCGACGTTTCCGCCAGTCGCGCGATGTCCTCGATCTGGTTGTCGGCCAGGACGCCGGCGAGCACCTCGCGGAGGACCACCCGCGAGGCCCGCTTGAAATTCACCCCGCCGCTGGTCCAGATCGTGATCGGTCCGAAGGCCACGCGGCCGGCCTCGAGGTCCACGAGTTCGCTTGGATGATCGAAAACGAACACCTGGTCCAGGCTCCGGTAGGCCGTCGGGGCCGCGCCGGGAAGGCGCCGCTCGTCCGGGCCGGGCCGCAGGTCCACGCGTATCCGCTGCCGGGCGTCCTGCTGAAGCGCCTGGAGCCGCATGTCGAGCCCCTTGCGGCCGTGCTGCTGCTCCAGGATGTTCACGTTCGCCTTGGCCTGCTCGTCGCCGAAGAGGAGGTCGAACCGGACGCCGCCCAGCACCAGCGTCCGCCGCACCGACGCCGGCGCCGTGCCGCGTGCAGCCGCCTCGGCCGCGAGCACGGTCTCCGCTGCCGGCAGAAGGCTGGTCCGGATGCTCTGGGCGCCCCAGTCGACCTGGAGCCGCTGCTGGGCCGCCGTGGCTTCCATCGCCAGCCTGCACGACCGGCGGGCCGACACCGCCAGGACCGTCCCGGCTATGACCAGGACCAGCAGGACCATCAGCAGGGCAAAGCCCTTCCGGGAGGAAGGGTTACCGGACATCACCCGGGCCGGCGTCAAGTTATCGCAAACCGTGGAGTTCACGGCGTGCCTCCCGTGCGAAGCGAAACGGCCGCTGCTGCTGCGGCGGCGCCGGCCTCGTCGAACGCGAAAGAAACGCCCGCCGAGGCGGGGAGTTTCTGCCACGCCTCGGCCGCGAGGTCCGGGTCGCGCGGTACGCTGAGGGCGACGGCGCGGACGGCCGGGCAGACAGGCTCCGTGAAGTCGCCGCCGGCGTCCGACCGCTGCGTCCGCACCAGCCAGGGGCGATCCCCGGTCCGCCGGACCGCGTACCCGACGACCGCCGCAAGGTGCCGGCGCTCGATCGACTTGGAGTCCAGGGCGGCTTGCGAGTTCAGTTCAAAGCCGCCGGGGACCAGGCGGAACCCCGTCGCGTGCCGGAAATCCTGGGCCAGAAGGCGATCCAGATGCCGCTGCCGGACGGCCGGGCCGTCCGCGCGCTGCCGCACCGCTTGGCTGCGCGCCAGCGTTGTGACGGTCGCCAGAGCCACCGTGGTCAAGAGGGCCACGATGGCCAGCGTGACCATCAACTCAATAAGTGTCAGGCCCGAGGGTCGTTTCATTGCTTGTGCCACCCGTTACAGCCGGTGCGTTGCTGCGTTGCGGCGGCGCTTTCGTTGCGGCCGGGGCGGAGGCATCTCCCGGGGTCTTCGTCGGCGCCAGAACCTCGACCCGCGCGGCGGCGTGGTCGGGGGCCTCCGGCGCAAAAACCTCAAGCACGACTCTATCGGCGCCCAAAACTTCGACGTCGCCGGAGGGCAACCGGTGCGTGCGCCAGAACCAGCCCGACCGGCCGTCCACGCTGCCGCCGGCCTCGCGCGGCAACTGCGTCGGGTCGGCCAGCCACGCCTGGAGTTGCTCGTCGGCGGCGCGACAGGCCTCGATCCGCTGCTCGGATGCCCGCGCCTGTGCGCCGAGGCGCACGCCGGCTATGACGACGCCCACCAGGAGCGTCCCGAGGATGGCCATGCCGGCAGTGGCCTCAACCAGCGTGATGCCCCGCTTGCGGCGGCTCAATAATCGTTCGAAGTTCCGACTCATCTATTTCTACCCGCTCGCCGGACAGTCCGGCTACCAGAATCCACTGTTTTCGGCCGCCCGGCCCTTCCAGCCGCACGGCGTACGTCGGAGTGAGGCCCATGCGGCTGACGGGGATGTCGACCGTGCCGGCGGTCCGCTCTCTGCCGCGCGTCCGCACGGCGCCGATGCGGAAGCGGTCCGGCAGGACGCAGGGGGAACCCACGTCGTTGCGGCCGTGGCCGTCGGTTGCATGCAGGCGGCCTTCGTCGAGGTCGATCACGAGCCTCAGGGGCTCGTCACGCGTCTCGGCGATGCCGCGGACCGTGGAATCCATCGCAGCGATCCGATCGGCGACGTTGCTCATCCGGGCTTGGCCGGCCGGGCCTTCCAGTTTGATCGCTACGACTGCGGCCAGAATGGCCAGGACCAGCAGGACCACGGTCAGTTCGATGAGGCTGAAGCCCATGGCCCTGCGCCACGCCCATCGCGGTGCGTGGCGGAACCCGGCCCCCGGCAAATATGCCGCAAGCCGGCGGGCGGGGGCCTCGGATCGCAGGCCGAGGCCGACTTGTTTTCGGTCCCGCCTATGTTCGTGCGGGGCCTCGCAAGGCCGGGGTGAAGATCGCACGCGGTGTCCCCCCTTATTGTTTCAGGTTCGCGCTGGTTATGTCGGCGTCGCCGCCTTCGCCGCCTTCGCGCCCGTCCGCGCCGTAACAGAGGACCTCGTACGGGGCGCTGGTGCCGGGCGAGTTGTACTGGTACGTATGGCCCCAGGGGTCGCGCGGCTCGCCCGAGAGGAGCGACTCGGGCAACTTCTCGCTCGGCCGCGTGAGTGCCGCCAGGCCCTCTTCGTTGGTCGGATAACGCCCGTACGTGGCGTAATAGGTGTCGAGGGCGTGCATGACGGTCGCGATTTCCTGGCGGGCCGCGTTTTGCTTGGCCTTCAAGAGATACCCTCGGACGTTCACCGTGACGACGCCGGCCAGAAGGCCGATGATCACGATGACGATCATGATCTCGACAAGCGAAAAGCCGCGGCGCCGCCCGGCGTTTTGCGCGGCGGGTCTCCGTACCTGCCGCGCATCGCAAGCATCGTGCGCGGTGGGTCCGGAGACCCACCGCGCTGAACGTGTTCCAGTAATCTCACAGCACATTGCCGGCCTCCAGTATGGGAAGAACGGTTGCCAGTGCTACGGCCCCCACCAGCATTGCCAGCAGGAGAATGATCAGCGGCTCCAGCAGGCTCGTCAGGCGCTGCGTGGCCACGGCGACTTCCTGGTCGTACGTCTCGGCCAGTTGGCGGAGCATCTCTTCCAGTTGGCCCGACTCCTGGCCGACCGCGAGCATCTGAACCACCGTGGGGCTGAAGACGCCCGAGGCCCGTAGCGGGCCGGCCACGTCGCGGCCGGCCTCGACGGCCACGCGGTAATCTTCCAGCGCCCGGGTGAAGACGCGGTTGCGGACTGTGCGGCGGGTGATCTCGACCGCCTCGACGAACCCGAGGCCGCTCGAAAGGAGCGCCTCCAGGACGACCGCGATCCGCGAGGTGTACTCCTTCTTCAGGAGGTCGCCGATGACCGGAATCCGCAGCACGAAACGGTCGGCGGCCATCCGCCCCGCCGGCAGTTTTAGGAGGCCACCGGCGACCGCGACGACGGCCGCCACGGCGGCCAGGATCGCCCACCACCAGCCCACCAGGATGTCGCTGGCGCCCTTGACGATCTGTGTCAGCATCGGGAGATCCTTGCCGGCCTGCTCGAGCGTCAGCAGCAGGTTCGGCACGACGTACGTCATCAGGAATACGGCCACCCCGACGCCGACGACGGCGACGACGGCGGGGTAGATCAGGGCACTAGTCCCAAAACAAGCGTATTGCCCCGACCGTGAAGTCGGCCAAGGGGCGTGAGGGTGCGGCGCAGAAAGTTCCCGTCGGGCCTTGACGGCCCGCCGTTGCATCGCTCGGTTGTATCATGGCCATCTACACCTTTCTTTCACACC